>CAUVRW010000173.1:0-3245 GCA_963554425.1 uncultured Veillonella sp. | reverse complement strand
CGCTTGTACCATGTGTTGTAAACTGGCAACAGTTTCTTTTTCGCCACGAGTTTTGAGTCCGCAGTCTGGGTTTATCCATACATGTTCTACTGGGATTTTTGAAACGATCAAGCGTATAACATCTTTAATCTCTTCTACGCTTGGTACTCGTGGAGAGTGAATATCGTACACACCTGGGCCTACTTCTGTTTGGAAGTTATTTTCCAATAAAGCATCCAATAATGTTAACTTGGATCGTGACGCCTCAAAGGTAATCACGTCTGCATCCATCGCATCGATTTCAGAAATTATATCTTCAAACTCGCTATAGCACATATGCGTATGAATTTGCGTTTCCACTTTCACTTTTGCATGACATAGACGGAAAGCTTTAATGGCAAAATCTAGGTAATCGCTATACCAGTCAGCACGGCGCAGTGGCAATTTTTCACGAAGAGCCGCCTCATCAATTTGGATAATGCGAATGCCTGCCGCTTCTAGGTCAAGTACTTCTTCACGGATAGCCAATCCAATTTGGTACATCATTTCTTTCGTAGAAATGTCTTCACGAGGGAAGGACCAATTCAAAATTGTCACCGGACCTGTCAACATGCCTTTTACTTGTTTATCTGTCAAGCTGCTAGCATACGCATTATAATCCGTGGTAATAGCTTGCTTCCGTTTGATGTCACCGAACACGATAGGCGGTTTTACACCTCGTGTGCCATAAGACTGTACCCATGCATTGGATGTAAACACATAACCATCTAAATTTTCTCCGAAAAATTCCACCATGTCATTGCGCTCAAACTCGCCATGCACCAGTACATCTAAGCCGATGTCTTCTTGCAATTTGATACAGTCTTTGATAAACTCTTTTGCTTTTCCGCGGTATTCCGCTTCAGAAATTGTCCCTTGGCGAAACAATTTGCGGTTTTCTTTCACCGCTTTTGTTTGTGGAAAAGATCCAATGGTTGTAGTTGGCAACAATGGCAATTGGAAAATATCCTTTTGTACTGCCTGGCGTTCTTTGATCGTTTGCGGGCGGTTGAAATCTTCTTCTACCAAAGCGGCTACCGCTTGTTGCACGCTTTCATCTGTGCGAAGTTCAGATTTTACGAACAACGCTTGGTTCGCTTGGAACGCTTCGTGAGATGCGTAATCTGAAAGCTCTACTAGGTCTGCAATTTCTCTTAATTCTCCTAATTTTTCATAGGCGAAGGAGAAATGTTGTAACACCTCTTGTGAAAGCTTCGGCTCGTTTGCCACGGTATACGGCACATGTAGCAAGGAGCAAGATGTGCTAAGCACCACATCGATGCCAGCCGCTTTTAATTCCTCTAATTTTGCCAACACTTTTTTATAATCTGTGCGCCAAATATTTTTACCATTCACTAAACCAGCAAAGAGTAACTTGCCTTGTGGGAATCCATAGGTTTTCACTAATGATTCTGTTTGCTTACCCTCGATAAAATCTAAGCCAATACCGTCAAAGTCAAGATTTGTTACTACCTCATAGGCATCACGGATATCTCCAAAGTAGGTTTGCAATAATACGTGTAAACCTTGTTTTTGCGGAAGTAAGCTTTCATAGATACGGGAGAACAATGCCACATCCCCTTCGCTAAGATCATATACCAAGTACGGCTCATCTAGCTGAATCCAGGATACACCTTCCTCTTTGGCAGCATTGAATATGTCCGCATAAGCTGCAATGACATCATCCACTACATCGTCGATCCCCTTGTTGCCTCTAAAATCTGCTAATTGTAAGAATGTGAAAGGGCCCACTAAGACAGGTTTGGTTTCAATTCCTAATGACTTCGCTTGACGATAGCCCTCTAAGAAAGCTGTGGAACGCAATTGCAACTTCACGTCATCATCAATTTCTGGCACCAAGTAGTGATAGTTCGTGTTGAACCATTTCTTCATGGAGAAAGCTTTTACATCGCCTGCCTCACCTTGGTAACCCCGAGCCGCCGCAAAATACGTATCTACCTCACCTAACCCTAGATCAAGATAACGCTTTGGAATTGCATTCAACGTGAATGCTGTGTCCAACACACCATCGTATAAGGAATAGTCATTAGATGGTATGAAATCTGCCCCAGCTGCCTGTTGCACTTTCCATTGCACCTCACGTTGCTCTTTCACAACCTTCGTCAAATCCGCGAGGCTCACATCACCTCGGAAATAGGATTCAGTAATAAATTTTAACTCTCGTTTCGCCCCAATACGTGGGAATCCAGTTACAGAATATTTCATATATACAACACCTCCATAGTGTACATCGATAAGTATCAATCTGATGTCTATACTATACTCTTTAGGTAGGTATTTGTATAATATGTATAAAAGATAGTAAGTTATATATGAAAACTATAACACAGATAATTTGTATGTACAGTAGTAATAAGAGACCTGCCCCTCCCTAAGGAACGCAGTTAAGCGTAGCAGCCTTAGTGGCGCATATTACTGACTAAATCAAATAAACACAAGATGACCGCAATATCTCCTGAGTATGCTAATTCTTTGTCACGTTCACTTATGTCACAATTACATATACCTTAGAAGAGCACGGTGTGCCCCGAACAAACATTATGAAATACCGTTTGTGAGGAGATGTATTGCGGTCATCCTTTTATCTAATCAGAAATGCCACAAGGCTACATAGCATAACAAATGACGATACATTATGAAATACCGTTTGTGAGGGGTATGCCGTGCTCTTCTCTTTGCCTAAATCAAGACAATATAATTGATACATATCCCTTCTCCCTAAGGAACGCAGTTAAGCGTAACAGCCTTTGAGACAGGTCTTACTGAGTAAATCAAACAAACGCAAGATGACCGCAATATACCCCCGAAGAAACATTATGAAATACCGTTTCTGAGGAGGTGTATTGCGGTCATCCTTTTATCTAATCAGAAATGCCACAAGGCTACATAGCGTAACAAGTGACGATACATTATGAAATACCGTTTGTGAAGGAGTATGCCATGGGCTTCCCTTTATCATATTCAGTTAAGACCGCCTCAAGGCTGCATAGCGTAACAAGTGACGTTTTATAAGAGTGCATGCTCTTTTCCAATTTGAATCACTTGGTCTACAGGCATATTGGTAATACGGGCAATCATCTCTACTGATAATTTTTCACGCAACATACCGACAATTGCTTCTAGTGTCCCCTCTACTTTGCCTGCTTCTTTCCCCTCACGCCAATATTTCTTCCGATCCATTTCTAATTTCATATATTCACCCCTCC
>CAUVRW010000172.1:0-3297 GCA_963554425.1 uncultured Veillonella sp. | reverse complement strand
CCTATGAATTATGCTTGCAATATACCATAAGTCGACGGAGACCGACTATTGAGGCGTACCTTGGGTTGTTAGCACGAATTCAAGGGGATATACATACAGCTGTGACCTATTTGGAATCTGCCCAATCTCATGGCGTAGTAGAGCAACATGGACAAGAAGTTGGGCGCGTGCATTGGGCTATTTGTTTCCTCAAAAATGAGTATCCTAGTGCAGAGGTAAACCAAGCGTTTTCTGAAAGTTTGGCTACATATGGTACAATAGCATTGCAACAATTAGATGGCTATGGAGATGTATGGGAACGAACGTACCTAACACAGTTGCTCCAAGCCGAGTAAGTACAAAAGAAGGAGATCCTACATGGATATAGTGTTAAACCCCATAGTCTTATCAGTCATCGCCATGTCGATTCTGTGTTTGCTACGATTTAACGTGTTATTATCGGTTATCGTAGCTTCGTTGGTAGCAGGATTGGCAGGGGGCATGACGGTAACCACGACGATTGAGTCTTTAATCGGTGGTATGGGTGGCAATTCGGAAACCGCATTCAGTTATATTTTATTGGGCGCCTTAGCCATTGTCATTGATCGATCTGGGCTAGCCACAGTTGTGACTAAAAAGATTACCAATATTGTAGGTACAAAAAAAGTGGCATTTACCTTGCTCATCGCCTTTGTATCCTGTTTTTCACAAAATTTAATTCCTGTGCACATCGCTTTTATTCCTATTTTGATTCCACCTCTATTAGTGGTTATGAATCGTATGAAATTAGATCGTAGAGCAGTGGCATGCGCCTTAACATTTGGTCTAAAAGCACCTTATGTATCATTGCCAGTTGGCTTTGGATTGCTGTTTATGACCATTATCAAAGATCAAATGGTAGCCAACGGTGTGAATGTATCTATTTCAGATATAGCTTCTGTCATGTGGATCGGTGGTATATCAATGGTGGTAGGATTATTGCTTGCCATTGTGTACTATAGTCGAAACCGTGAGTATGAAGATATTGCGGTGGCACAAGAAGAAAGTGCCGATGAAGCATCTCGCATGACGGCGGATTGTTGGAAAGGCTTAGCGGGGGCAGCAGTAGCCTTTGTGGCGCAGCTCTATTTTAAATCTCTGCCCATAGGCGCTTTAGCTGGACTGGCAGTATTCTTTGCGACTGGCCTTATCAAATGGTCTAAAATGGATGAAGATGTGGATGGAGGTATTCGCATGATGGGGACTATAGCCTTTGTTATGTTGATAGCTGCAGGTTATGCGAATGTATTACGAGAAACAAACTCTGTAGAACATTTAGTAGCAGCCACAGTATCTATTATCGATTCAAAACTAATAGGTGCTATCGTGATGCTTATTGTTGGCTTGCTCATTACCATGGGAATAGGTACATCCTTTGGTACGATTCCGGTCATTGCGTCCATATATATCCCTATGGGATTACATTTAGGATTTTCCGTGCCGGCTATCATTTTGCTGATCGGTATCGCAGCGGCACTAGGTGATGCGGGTTCTCCTGCATCGGATTCTACATTAGGACCTACATCAGGACTCAATGCAGATGGACAACATAATCATATATGGGATACTTGCGTACCAACATTTATATTTTATGACATTACCTTGTTAATCGGTGGTGTTGTAGGCGCGCTGGTGTTATAATACAAAAGGACTGTCGCAAAATGTAGAAATACATTTTACGACAGTCCTTTATCGTATAGAATTGCGATGAATATTTGTGTCGCTGTTACATATTGAACGGTGCAAAGAGTTAGCAGTGTACAAAATAATTAGCTAAATAAGGTTATAAAAAAACATCCAATTACGATGAGTACTATAATTAACAGAATTAAGGAAAAGACAAATATACCAATAGATTGGAATAACATAAATAGGGCATCTATTAAAGCGATGAGATTAGATAGGAAAAATTTAAACATAGGGAATACTCCGTGGACTAGGTGCATTTTGAATTAATCAAGTTTGCAAAAAATAAAGTGATGTCAAACTGATGTCAAAAAGATGTCAACTTGAAAAAGTTGCGACAATCAATTTTGGCGTTACATAACAAAAGAACCGCACTGTAATGCGGTTCTAGGTGTGGTGGAACACCAGGGGTTCGAACCCTGGACCCTCTGATTAAGAGTCAGATGCTCTGCCAGCTGAGCTAGTGTTCCATAAGAGTAAGTTAAATTATAGTTTTATTATAGTCCTATCATTCAATTTTGTAAACGAAAAATTTAGAAATCACATAGGAAACTACTTGCTATTTAAGATGTTCTATGTAATAATATAGAGGTCAGGAAAAACCTGGCTTTTTTAGATTGCATTTGACATAGGCTTCCACTTGTGGTAGTCTATATTAGTATGTTTATGAAGTAATAGCCGTCTAGGCACTTTAAAGAGAGGTGTAAACTGATGCGTAACGCAGTAACTATGGCTTGTACTGAATGCAAGCAACGTAACTATCAGACAAACAAAAACAAAAAAAATAACCCAGATCGTATTGAAATGAATAAATTCTGTAAATTCTGTGGTAAACACACGTTACACCGTGAAACAAAATAATTGTTAATTATTTGTTGACGTGAGGATGTGATATCATGGCAGGAACTAATTCAAAAGCTCAAGCACAACAAAATGGTAACGGTAAATTCGTTCGTGAAGTGCGATCTGAGCTCAAGAAAGTAGTCTGGCCTACAAAAAAAGAGCTTGTGAACTATACGATTGCCGTATTTGTAGCAGTTATTTTAATTTCTGTTATTATTGGTATCGTTGACACAGTGTTTGCAGAACTTTTTAAATTGTTAAAAAGTGCTGTAAGGTAGGAGGCTTTTTTAATGGGAACAGATAAAAAGTGGTATGTCTTACATACTTACTCAGGCTACGAAAATAAAGTAAAAACCACTTTGGAGTTGAAAGTTCAAGCTATGGGAATGGAAGATGTGATTTCTCGCATTTTGATTCCTATGGAAGATGAAATCGATGAAAAAGATGGTGTAAAAAAAGTAGTAAAACGCAAAGTCTTTCCGGGCTATGTGCTGGTAGAGATGGAAGTAAATGATGAATCATGGTATGTAGTGCGTAATACGCCGGGTGTAACAGGATTCGTTGGTTCTGTAACAAAACCAGTACCACTATCTTATTCTGAAGTAGCTTATATCTTAAAGTCTCAAGGTTTAGATCAAGAGCCAGTACAAAATCTCGACGTTGAAGTAGGAGAAACTGTCCGAATTACATCCGGTGCTTTTGAAGATAGGACCGGCGTTATTACTGAAATTAACCACGAACATGCAAAAC
>CAUVRW010000171.1:0-3299 GCA_963554425.1 uncultured Veillonella sp. | reverse complement strand
AAAGGAGTTGAGGAGTTTATAATATACGTACATCACTTCACAAGAAAGAGAGTATCATAGTGTTGCTACTCTTTATGTGTAGTATAAACTAGAAACGTCAAAAGAATGTCAAAATATAAAACTTTTTATTAAAAATTTCTTGAAAAAAGATTTGTATATTTTTTGTGTACACTAATTGTACTATTGTATCTCTGTAAAGGATTTGTTATAATACTTTCTATAGAATTTTAGGATAGGTTTTGAAAGAGACATTCTGTACTTGTACACCATCGCCTCTTTTTATATAACCTGAGCAAGTATTGGTATGTAAAAAGGAGATTCTATACTATGTTAAAGAAAATTGGACTATCCGGGTGGATAGGCATCGGCCTCTTGGCTGGTGTGGTAGTAGGTGCAGTGGCACCAGATTTTGCGAAACAATTAAAACCTTTAGGTGATGTATTTATTCGCATGATTAAAATGATCGTAGTACCTTTAATTTTTAGCTCCCTAGTCATGGGTATCGCTGGCACAGGGGATTTTAAAAAATTAGGCCGCCTTGGGGGAAAAGCGATCCTATGGTTTGAATTAGCTACTACGTTGGCACTATTTATTGCGCTGTTTGCCGTGAATGTAGTAGAACCAGGAGTGGGTGTGAATTTGACAGCTAGTGGTGGCGCTACAGATATCGTTAACAAAGCAGCCTCCAAAGGTCAAATGGACCATGTGCAAATGTTAGTGAATATTATTCCAACGAATATTATTGATGCCATGGCTCGTGGAGATATGTTACAAATTATCTTCTTTAGCTGTATGTTTGCTATTGCAGCCGCAAGTTTGGGTAAAGAGGGAAAACAAATTGTAGACTTATCAAAAAGTATAGCCCACATCATGTTTAGGGTAACTCATTATGTCATGTATATTTCCCCTATCGGTATTTTTGGTGCTATTGCGTATACAGTAGGTGCCTTTGGGATTGAAATGCTGATTCCATTATTAAAATTAGTATTTACTTTATATGCAGGGCTAATTGTGTTCCTTACTATCGTACTGGGCATTGCATCGGCTTTAACAAAAGTGAACTTATTTAAATTATTCTTCGCACTGAAAGAGCCTACTATCCTAGCGTTTACAACCGCTGCATCGGAAGCTGCTCTACCAATTGCTATGGAAAAATTGAAAAAGATGGGGATTCCTAATCACATTGTAAGTTTTGTACTTCCTTTAGGATATACATTTAACTTAGATGGCTCCACATTGTATTCTGCATTAGCAGTTGTATTTATTGCACAAGTGTATGGCGTGCCATTCCCTATTGATCAACAAATTTTAATGATGATTACCTTGATGTTATCTACTAAAGGGATTGCAGGGGTACCAGGAGGTTCCTTGATTGTAGTAGCCGCTACTAGCGCAGCTTTTGGACTTCCGGTGGAAGGCTTAGCTTTAATTTTAGGCATTGACCGTGTGTTAGATATGGGCCGTACCGTATGTAACTTATTAGGTAACTGCATTGCAGCGGCTATCGTAGGCCGTTGGGAACATGAAGTGTCTGCTGAAACATTGACCCGACATATCGAACATCCATTAACAGATGAAGAAGTAGCTGCATTAGAGCAAAAACACTTAGAAGCTATGGCGAACACGCATGTATAATAGAATATAAAATATCTAGACACCATATGTATCTTTCACAGGTATATATGGTGTTTTTATAACTTGTTATAGATATGTTTTTTGCATTTATTAATAGACGAAATATGTAAATTCGTTGTATGATGTTCATAATAAACTATTTCTTTACTATAGTACTAGTGAAAAGTATGATAGTTTGGAAAGATAAAGAATTATGGTAAGGTTGTTACAGTCATGCAAGTGCATGGGGATACATAAGGAGGGAGACACATGTTAAGTGATATTGAAATTGCTCAACAAGCTGAGATGAAACCAATTGTAGAGATTGCTAAAGGATGCAATCTAACAGAAGATGAATTGGAATTATATGGAAAATATAAAGCAAAAGTATCCTTTGACGCGATGGAACATTTGCAAGATGCACCCAATGGTAAGTTGGTACTAGTCACAGCCATCACACCTACACCAGCAGGGGAAGGCAAGTCTACCACCACGATTGGATTGACACAAGCTTTACAACAAATTGGTGTAAATAGTATTGCCGTGTTGCGTGAACCATCCTTGGGCCCTGTGTTTGGCGTTAAAGGTGGTGCTGCTGGTGGTGGTTATGCGCAGGTAGTGCCAATGGAGGATATTAACCTTCATTTTACAGGGGATATGCATGCTATTACGGCGGCTAATAACTTATTGTCAGCAATGATTGACAATCATATTTTCCAAGGTAATGCACTACAAATTGACGTACGTCGTATTAGTTGGAAACGTGTATTAGATATGAATGATCGTGCTTTGCGCAATGTGGTCATTGGCATGGGTGGACCTATGAGTGGTGTACCACGGGAAGATCATTTTATGATTACCGTAGCCTCTGAAATTATGGCTATTTTATGCTTGGCTCGTGATTTAGAAGATTTAAAAGCACGATTTGGTCGTATTGTCATTGGTACAAACCTATCTGGAGACCCTGTGTTTGTCCACCAATTGGGTTGTGAAGGGGCGATGGCACTCCTTATGAAAGATGCTATCAAACCGAACTTAGTACAAACGTTAGAGCATACTCCAGTATTGATTCATGGTGGGCCATTTGCGAATATTGCTCATGGATGTAATTCGATTATTGCTACTAAGCTAGGACTAAAATTAGGCGATGTAGTCATTACAGAAGCAGGATTTGGCGCTGATTTAGGGGCAGAGAAATTCTTACATATTAAATGTCATTATGGAGATATCTTCCCTGATGCGGTGGTCATCGTAGCGACTATTCGAGCTTTAAAAATGCATGGAGGCGTGCCAAAATCAGAGTTGACCAAAGAAAATGTAAAAGCTTTAGAACGGGGATTTGTGAACTTAGGAAAACAAATTGCCAATATGAGAGCCTTTGGCTTGCCAGTATTAGTGAGCATTAATAAATTTGCTACAGATACACCAGCGGAAATCGATGCGTTATTACAATTATGTGATCACTATGGTGTGGATGTGAGCCTTAATGAATGCTGGGAAAAAGGTGGCGCTGGCGGTATTGATATGGCGAAACAAGTGATGGGTATGTTGGAAGGAACAGATATTAAGCCAACTGCTTTATACGATGTGAAAGATAGTATCCCTAATAAGTTAACGGCGATTGTAAAAGAAATTTATGGTGGTAATGGTGTAGAATTTACCAGTGCAGCGAAAAAGCAAATTGC
>CAUVRW010000170.1:0-3311 GCA_963554425.1 uncultured Veillonella sp. | reverse complement strand
GCACCGCTTGTGCCACCTGCTACTAAGGTAAAGCCATTTGGTTTTCCCACTAGGCCGATGTCTTTAATCATAGACTCTGCGCAGCATCGTGGGCAACCACTGATGCCGATGCGAATTTTGTTCGGCATATCTTTACCGTAGTGTTTTTGGTCTACCATGGTCGCCATCGGAATGGTTTCCATAAAGGCATGGCTACATCCATCTGTACCTCGGCATGCCACGATAGAGTTCACAGATTTATGTTGGACTTGCACCACCCCATCTGGTAAGTGTTCCAAGATGGATTCTTTTTGTTCTTTTGTAATGTCATAAATTTGAATGCCTGTAGGAACGATACGGAACTTTCCATTATGTTCTTTCGCTAGGCTAAAAATTGCCTCCATTTGTTCGTATGTGAACTCACTGAATAAGGCGTGTAAAATAACTGCTGTTTTCATAAAACTCTCCTAAATTAACTGTATGGGCGTACATTCCTACTTAGGACGTAAGGAACTGACTAAACACATAATTGCCGTGCTTAGCCCCTTCCTTAGTGAGACGATATGCATCATCTTCATAAACAAGCAATTGTTTACGCATTAGATCTGTAATGACAGATCCATATATATTGTGAAAGTCTAACTTAAATCGACTTTCAAACAAACTAGGTACTAATCCCCACTTCGTGCGCAACGCAAGAAAGCAAAAATCTTCATAGTCACGAGGGCTCGTGATGATTTCTTCCTCAATGCATGGACTTTCACCCATTTCAATCTTATGAATGTAAGGCACTACGTAAGGGCTATTCTGAAAGCGCCGATTCCCCACAAAGGAATGGGCACCGGCACCAAAGCCGATGTAATCTGCTCCATGCCAGTATTTGATATTATGACGACTGAAAGCACCATCTTTCCCAAAACTAGCAATTTCATATCTATCGAACATCTGTTTTTCTAACCCTTCTATCACGTAGTCGTACATCTGTTCGCAACTATCTTCTGAAGGTAATGTAACCAAATGGTCCATAACTTGACGATGCAATAAGGTACTTGGTTCCACTTGTAAGCCATAGATAGAGATATGATTTATCGGCAAAGACTGAATGACCTCTAGATTATAAGCAATATCTTCCAATGTTTGCTGAGGCAATCCGTAAATTTGATCAATGCTAATATTGCGGAACCCTGCCTCATAGGCTTCAAAGACTGCCTCTTGAGCCATCTTCGCCGTATGAGTACGATGTAACACACGCAAATGATCATCACGGAAGGTTTGCACACCAAAGCTGATACGGTTGATACCTAGCTCATATAAGTGTCTCAAGTATTGTGCATCTACCTCTCCTGGATTAGCCTCAATAGTAATTTCTGCATCACTGCTGATGGTGTACTGTTTATACACCGTATCTAAGATACGACTCAATTCCTTAATGGATAACACTGTCGGTGTTCCACCGCCAAAATAAATCGTATCAAATGGCTCTCGTCCCAACAGGGATTGACTAGATTCAATCTCTTGGCGTAACGCGTAAGCATAGACATCAAAATAGTCTTCTAATCCTTGGTACGAAGGAAAATCACAATAGGTGCACTTTTGACGGCAAAAGGGAATGTGGATATACATTCCCCTGTCGCCTACTGGAATACGAGTTGTATTCATTAGTTTTCTACTTTCAAAATCGCCATGAACGCCTCTTGTGGAATCTCTACAGACCCTACGGCTTTCATCCGCTTTTTACCTTCTTTTTGTTTTTCTAACAACTTACGTTTACGGGAAATATCACCGCCATAACATTTCGCCAATACGTCTTTACGCCATGCTTTTACAGTTTCACGAGCCACAATTTTTGTACCTACTGCCGCCTGGATTGGAATTTCAAAGTTTTGACGTGGAATCAATTCTTTTAACTTCTCAGCTAATGCACGACCACGCAATTGAGCACGATCTTTATGAACGATAATACTTAAGGCATCTACAGGATCTCCGTTTAACAAGATATCCATTTTCACCATTGGCGATTGTTGGTATCCAATCAATTCGTAGTCCAAGGATGCATAGCCTTTCGTAGCGGATTTCAATTTATCGAAATAATCGTAAATGATTTCCCCTAATGGCAAGTGGTATACGATGGATACACGACTTTCATCGATGTATTCCATACTGATATATTCCCCACGTTTGTCCTGTGAAAGTTCCATAATGGCCCCTACATAGTCTTTTGGTACGATAGTTGTAGCCTTTACATATGGTTCTTCTACATAGTCAATTTCAGTTGGTGGCGGTAATTTAGCAGGGTTGTCCACTTCGATGACTTCCCCATTCGTTTTATATACCTTATAGTTTACGCTTGGCGCTGTCGTAATCAAGGATAGATTATACTCCCGTTCCAAACGCTCTTGGATAACGTCCATGTGTAATAGTCCAAGGAAACCGCAACGGAATCCAAAGCCTAGTGCCAAGGATGTTTCTGCTTCGTATTCTAAGGCAGCATCGTTGAGATTTAGTTTTTCTAAGGCATCACGTAAGTTTTCGTAATCTTTGGAGTCTGTTGGATATAGACCACAATATACCATGGATACAGCTTTACGGTACCCTGGTAATGGTTCTTCCGCTGGGTTATCAGCTTTCGTAATAGTATCCCCTACACGACAGTCACGAACGTTTTTAATACTTGCCGCCACACAGCCTACAGAGCCACATGGTAACTCTTTAACTGGCAACAGATGTGGTGTAAATACACCTAATTCAGTAACCTCAAAATCCTTGGAGCTGTGCATCATACGAATGGTATCTTTCACTTTCAAAGAACCTTCTTGTACACGCACGTATGCGATAGCACCTTTATAGGAATCAAAACGAGAGTCAAAAATCAATGCACGAGCTGGTTTATCAGAATGATCTGGTGGTGCAGGAATTTTCTCTACAATCGCTTCTAAGATATCCTGAATACCAATGCCAGACTTGGCACTCGCCAAAATAGCATCGGATGCATCTAAGCCGATAACATCTTCGATCTCACGTTTCACACGCTCTGGATCAGCACTTGGCAAGTCAATTTTATTAATGACAGGAATGATTTCCAAATCATGTTCCAATGCTAAATAGACATTGGCCAAGGTTTGCGCCTCTACGCCTTGTGCAGCATCGACTACCAACAGGGCACCTTCACAAGCTGCCAAGGAACGGGATACCTCATAGCTAAAGTCCACGTGGCCCGGTGTGTCGATTAAATTTAATGTGTACTCTTGTCCATCTTTTGCGGTATGCAATAAACGAACGGATTGGGCTTTAATCGTAATGCCTCGTTCCCGTTCTAGGTCCATGGAGTCTAA
>CAUVRW010000169.1:0-3324 GCA_963554425.1 uncultured Veillonella sp. | reverse complement strand
AGATATCGATAGTACCTTCACGGAATTGACGAATCACAGAGTCACGTTTTTGTTGGGACAAATCACCATGAATGCCTTCTGCCATGTAACCACGTTTTTTCAACGCTTCTGTTACTTCGTCTACACGGCGTTTTGTACGACCGAAGACAATTGCCAATTCTGGAGCTTGGATATCTAGCAAACGGCACAATACATCAAATTTTTGACGATCTTGTACTTCGATATAGTATTGCTCGATTAAATCCATTGTGACTTGTGTCGGTTTCATACGGATTAATGTTGGCTCTGTTAAATATGTTTCCGCTAATTCTTGGATTGCTTTTGGCATGGTAGCAGAGAACAATAATGTTTGACGTTCTTCTGGAACAGCTGTCAAAATTTTATTGATGTCATCTACGAAGCCCATGTTTAACATTTCATCCGCTTCATCCAAAATGACAACTTTTACATGGTCAAAAGAAATAGATTTTCGCTCCATGTGATCCATTAAACGACCAGGTGTCGCTACAATCACTTGTGGATGTTTTTTCAATATACGGAATTGACGTCCAATATCTTGTCCACCATAAATTGGCAAAGCTTGAATATTTGTATGTTGCGCCATTTTATTTAATTCTTCCGCCACTTGGATGGCTAACTCACGAGTCGGCGAAAGAATTAATACTTGTGGATCTTGGATCGTTGGATCCACTTGCTCCAACGCTGGGATACCAAAGGCAGCTGTTTTACCAGTACCAGTTTGTGCTTGACCAATCATGTCTTGACCAGACTTCGCCACTGGAATCGCTTCACGTTGAATCGGTGTAGGCTCTTCAAACCCCATGTCGTTTAAAGCTCGTAAAATGGGTTCGCTAATGTGTAAATCTTCAAATTTAATTTGCATATATAAAAGGGTCCTACTTTAAAATCTTGTATATGTATCATGCGAATTAGTATATTATAACATACATGGCATGTCCTTGTATATGAAAGCATGATAAGACATTATTTGTTTCAATATATTATTACAAATATATATTTGATTAAATAGCTAAAATCACGTTACAATATTACCAACACACTACAAACGTAACTGAAAAGGAGATACCCATGTATATTGCCCCTATTATTCTAGGAAACGTAATCAGCTCTCGATTTCTTAAGCGTCCACCAAAATCTACTAACATAGCCTGGTTCACAGGGCAAAGTTATTTGACCGAAGAAATACTTCCTACTCTTGATATAGAGAAAGTATTATTTCCACACTCTCCTATGACAAAAGACAGTCATTTACAAGCGTTAGAAGAACTCATCCATAAAGGCTCCCCGCAGGATGTACTCTTGTCTTATATCATGGTTCTGAGTCTTTCACTAGAGAATTCTCCTGATACATCTTTAAGAAAGAGTTTAAGGGATGCTGTACTAAACTATTTTGAGATAACAGATATTGCAACACCAGCTTGTAAAGTCTTATTAAGTGTTTTATTAGATTACCTCGTACAATTACAAAGTCATTCATCAATAGAAAGCTTAAGAGTCGTACTAGATGCCCATTCCATTTCTATACCATCTGTGCATGACATACTACTTTCGGATACAGGTAATCCAACTACTTCACTATATGATATACTGCTCTATACCTTTGCCGTTTTATTAGAAAGTAATAATTATGGAGATGCCCTAAGACTTGCTATCTATGTGTCTAGAGATACCACTTACATTGCTATGTTGGTTTCTACAATATGCCACTTATTATACCCTTTAGAAGCTACCAAAACTCGATTAACGAAACAGCCTAAGCGATTCGAATATCGCTCAATCCAAGAAATGGGGCATATGCCTGATATAATAACACGCTTTAGAGGTCCCTTTAAATTCTTATCAAACCTATACGCTACACCTATCAATTATAAGGGACACACCTATTGTTGTTTAGAAGCCGCCTACCAAGCACAAAAATCTTTGGATCCTGCTATACACGAAAGATTTGCCAACATCCGACTTTCTTATAAAGCACGCGGTATGGGACAGCACATCAAAACGATTCGTCCTGATTGGTTTGACATACGAATAGACATCATGGAAGAGCTACTGTTCATGAAGTTTTCTCATCCACAACTAAAAGAATGGCTACAATGTACAGGGCAAAGTAAAATCGTAGAGTGTAATACTTGGGGAGACACCTTTTGGGGTGTTTACAACGGAGTCGGAGAGAATCATCTAGGCACACTTCTTATGAAAGTTAGAGATACACTTCTTTAAATCAACCTTTAATTCTTCTATCCTATTGTCCTACCCATTATTTCATGGTATACTTTAACGGTATACACGCGCCTATAGCTCAGGGGATAGAGCGCCGGTCTCCGGAACCGGGTGCGCAGGTTCGATTCCTGCTAGGCGCACCATTGA
The DNA here is from genome assembly GCA_963554425.1 of uncultured Veillonella sp. Classification (GTDB taxonomy): domain Bacteria; phylum Bacillota; class Negativicutes; order Veillonellales; family Veillonellaceae; genus F0422. Next base: position 936 of record CAUVRW010000169.1, on the reverse strand, counting down.
TATAACTGGATTCTCACTATTCTTGAGAATCCAGTTTTTGCATTTGAGCCCAATTTGAATTTCCATAAAAACCGACCCCCCAATGCTATATCTAATTCAGATACCATTGGGGGCTTATTACATTATGCTTTTTTCTTATAATTGCTCTTTGATCAACTCTAATAAGGCATCACAGCTACGGCTTATATCATCATAGGTTTCGTCAAAATTTCCCGTATACCAAGGATCCTTTACGTCTCGACTTTCTCCGGCAAAGGTCATAGCCTTATACACCTTATGATCAACGTCATCATCGATAATGAGACGCAAGTTTCGTGCATTATTCTCATCCATGATAATGAGGTAATCAAAGTTACGATAATCATCCATCGTCACTTGGCGGGCCTTGCGACGAGTATAAGGAATATCCATTTCATCTAATTTTTGTTTAGTTCCATAATGGGTATCGTTTCCTATCTCCTCACGAGATGTAGCTGCGGACTCAATATATATAGAATCGGTTAACCCCGCCTTGTTAACGATATGCTTCATATAAAACTCTGCCATCGTAGAGCGACAAATATTACCGTGACAGATGAATAAGACTTTTATCATACTGACCTCCTTACATACTAATAGTCCTTACAGCATACGCTATAAGGACTATTAGTGCAAGATTTAATTAGAAGTTATGTCGTACTCCCGCATCAATACGCCATGTATTGTCTATAGTAGCACCAAAATTTTTAGTGAATGTACCATATACATATGTACTTGGACGAACGCTCCAGGAGCCCCCAATTTCAGCATCAAGCCATGTATCTTTCAAATCAAGTTCTGTATGTACCGTTGGATTACCTGATGCGGAATATGTCGTATTGACCTTACTAGAGAATTCATGAGCCAATGCGAGTTTTGCAAAGATGTTGGATGTTTCTGTTTCTCTGCCAATGCCAA
>CAUVRW010000168.1:0-3331 GCA_963554425.1 uncultured Veillonella sp. | reverse complement strand
AACGAAGTAGAACAATCTACGTACAGCTTTGAATTAGCAGATACAGATATGTTGTTCAAATTGTTCGATATGTACGAAGCAGAGGCGACACGTGTATGTCAATTGGGCTTTGTGTTGCCGGCTTACGATTATGTGTTGAAATGTTCTCACACATTCAACTTGCTAGATGCACGTGGTGCCATTTCTATTTCTGAAAGAACAGCTTTCATCGGTCGTGTTCGTAACATGGCTCGTATTTGTGCACAAAACTATTTGGCGAAACGAGAAGAACTTGGTTTCCCATTGTTGAAAGGAGATAAATAAGATGGCTAAGGATTTACTCTTTGAAATTGGGGCAGAAGAAATTCCTGCAGGATTTTTGCCAAATATTATCAAACAATTAGGTGAATTAGCAACAGCTGCATTGTCAGAGCGTCACATTCCACATGGGGCTGTAAAAGTCTATGCCACACCTCGCCGTGTTGCATTACTCATCAATGACGTAGCAGAACGTGGTGAAGATGTTCATGAAACACATAAAGGTCCATCTGTGTCTATTGCTTATGATGCTGACGGCAATGCTACAAAAGCAGCCATCGGTTTTGCTCGTGGTAAAGGATTAGATGTATCTGAATTAAAAGTAGTAGATGGTTACATCTTTGCGGACACAACAACAGCTGGTTTAGATACAAAAGAAGTCTTATCTGACGTATTACCATCCTTGATTACAGGTTTAAGTTTCCCTAAATCCATGCATTGGGGCGATTTAGAAGAACGTTTCGTTCGTCCAGTACGTTGGTTGGTGGCATTATTTGGACAAGACGTAGTACCAGTGACATTTGCTAATGTAACTAGCTCTAATGTGAGCCGTGGACATCGTTTCCTTGGTGAGTCTGAATTGACTATTACAGAACCAAAAGACTATGTGGATACATTAACTAAAAACTTCATCATGATCGACCAAGATGTACGCCGTGAAACAATCCGCAAACAATTAACAGAATTAGCAGCCACTAAAGGGGCTACTGTGGTGTGGGATGAAGATTTATTAGACGAAGTTACATTCTTAGTAGAATATCCAACAGCACTTTGTGGTACTTTTGATGAAAGCTACTTATCTTTGCCATCTGACTGTATTATTACACCGATGAAAGACCATCAACGCTATTTCCCAATGGTGGACGGCAAAGGTAAATTACTTCCTATGTTCTTGACAGTTCGCAATGGGGATAGTAAATCCTTGGAAGTGGTGGCAGCGGGTAATGAACGTGTACTTCGTGCTCGTTTAGACGATGCAAAATTCTTCTTTAACGAAGACCGTAAAACACCATTAGCAGGTCGTTATGAAGCATTGACAAAAATTGTCTTCCAAGAAGGATTGGGCAATTTGAAAGATAAAACAGAACGTCTACTTACATTAGGTGCTGTACTAGCAAAAGAAGTAGGCTTTACAGATACAGCTACCTTAGAACGAGCTACACATTTAGCTAAAACTGACTTAACGACAGGTATGGTGAGTGAATTTACTGAATTACAAGGTATTATGGGTAAAGAATATGCTCTACTAGATGGTGAAACTCCAGCTGTAGGGGAAGCAATTTTTGAACAATACTTACCTCGTTTTGCAGGAGATATCTTACCAAGTACCGATGCAGGTCGTATTTTGAGTATCGTAGATAAAGTAGATACCATTGTAGCTACTTTCAGCCGCGGTTTAATCCCTACAGGTTCCCAAGATCCATATGCATTGCGCCGCCAAACTATCGGTATCATCAACATTTTGATGGATAGCAAATGGTCCTTATCCATGCGTCCAATCTGGGTAAAAGCAATGGAATTATTATGCGTGGCTAGTGAAAAACAAGAAGAATTACTAGGTCAATTAGAAAACTTCTTCATCCTTCGCTTGAAAAATATCTTGTTAGAACAAGGTATGCCATACCAAGTGGTAGATATCGTACTGAGCCAAGATACTGTCACAGTTGCCTTAGCAGAAGGTTTGGGACAAGCTTTAACAGCCAATCGTCTTGATGAAAATGAACCATTAATGCAGGCTTACACACGTATTTTTAATATGGTGAAAGATGTGACTTTCACAGGAGTGGATGAATCCTTGTTGAAAGAAGATTCTGAGCAAGCCTTGTACAAAGCGGCATTGCCGGTATATACAACAAATCGTAAGGCCTTAGAAGCTGGAGACTATGTGAAAGCTGTAAGTTTGGCAGAATCCTTGGTGCCATACATTGAAACATTCTTTGAACATGTTATGGTTATGGATAAAGACGAAGCCATTAAACAAAACCGTCTTCAATTATTGCGTATGACTTATGAAGTAAGTAACTTAGGCAAATTGAAGTAGGTTCTTATGATTGTTACGGTATTAACATTTTTTGCCAATCTGTTCATCATTGGTAGCATTGTGTATATGTATCAAGTCATCTTTGGACCTATTAATCATCCTTTTTTTATGAAAGCGATGGACCTCTTTCATGTGCGTATCAATTTGGAAAATATTAGCTATGCCGTAGCAGGTACCTCTGTGTTACTTGTGGCGGCACTAGCGCAAATTCCTTGGTTTCATCGCATTACCATGTGGCTCTATGGGGGGCGTCGACCAATAGGGCAAGAGGTAGAGATTCTACAGATGATTCAGAAGGATATAAAAAACCATACGGGCATCGATATGTCGCAATTCGATTGGTTTATCAAAAATGATGATTCCATCAACGCCTTTGCAATGGGACATAATCGAATTTGTCTCAATACGGGAGCTATTATACAGCTGCCATATGACGAATTACTAGGTATAGTGGCTCACGAAATGGGGCATATTCATCATAAAGATGGGGCCTATGGATTTTCTTGTTTCTATATGAACTATTTGGGACAAATGTGCATTCGTGTGTATGAACTCTTTGCACGTGTCATATTATGGATTCAATATTTACGACTGCCGGTAATTACATTCATTGTACAGATTTTTTATCTTCTCGTAGTTTTACAAATTCTATTTATGCAGTGGGTCATTAAGGCGCCTTTGGTCATTATTGACTTATTCACTGGTAGAAGAGCTGAGTACCGAGCTGATAAATATGCTTATGAAATTGGCTTAGGGGCTGAACTTCATAATGCATTGATTACCTTACGCAACTATACAATTGAAACTGGTGAAAGTGGGCTCATGAGTAAACTCTACAGCACACATCCAGCCACTGAAAAACGTATCGAACGATTACGTCAATATGTCGAAGGAAAATAGGATAAATTTTAATTTTTATGCTTGCATAAAAACTTTCTTTTATGATAGAATAATACTGTTAATTTGAGATGGTCCTCTGCTTATAAGGTGTAA
>CAUVRW010000167.1:0-3371 GCA_963554425.1 uncultured Veillonella sp. | reverse complement strand
TACACTACGCAATTAGTAGCCTTATTGTTATTAGCTGTGTACTTAGGTCAATTGAATGGTCGCATTGATGAAGCAGTAAAACATGAAATTTTGACGAATTTACAAGAGTTACCTACATTGACGCATGAAATCTTTGAAAACGTAGACGAAATCAAAGCCTTTGCTAACCATTATGGGTATAAAGAAGATGCTTTCTTCTTAGGCCGTTTAATCGACTATGCTGTAGCTATGGAAGGGTCTTTGAAATTGAAAGAAATTTCTTACATCCATGCAGAAGCCTATGCAGGTGGTGAGTTGAAACACGGTACTTTAGCATTGATCGAAGAAGGAATTCCTGTTATCGCTTTGGCGACACAAGAGTCTGTACGTGAAAAAATGATGAGCAACATCAAAGAAGTAAAAGCTCGTGATGCCATCGTTATCGGCGTAGGTATGAAAGGTGACGAAGAGTTGGCGAAATACGTTGACCATACCATCTTCGTACCAAAAACTGATGCTTTCACAGTGCCTATTTTAGCCGTTGTACCATTGCAATTGTTGTCATATTATGCAGCTATCACACGCGGTGCTGACGTAGATAAACCAAGAAACTTGGCGAAATCCGTAACCGTAGAATAGGAGATACTATGTCCGTTATTTTTTCCGGAATCCAACCGAGCGGTGAGTTGACCATTGGGAATTACCTTGGGGCTCTTCGCAATTTCTTGACATTCCAAGACGACCATGAATGCTTTTACTGTATCGTGAACCAACATGCGATTACAGTACCACAAGATCCAAAGGACTTAATTCACAATACTCGAAGCCTGGCTGCCTTATATTTGGCAGTAGGCTTAGACCCTAATAAAGTAACTTTGTTTGTGCAATCTGAAGTGCCTGCCCATGCGCAGTTGGGTTGGATTTTAACAACTTTGAGCTCCATCGGCGAGTTAGAGCGTATGACACAGTATAAAGATAAATCGGCGAAACAAGGGGAAACTATCCCAGCTGGTTTGTTGACATATCCACCATTGATGGCGGCGGATATTTTGTTATACCAAACAAATTATGTGCCTGTAGGGGATGACCAACGTCAACACATCGAGTTAACTCGTGACTTGGCACAACGTTTTAATTTCAAATATGGCGAAGTGTTTGCGATGCCAGAAATTAAAACGACCCTAGGTGGTGCTCGTGTGATGTCCTTGCAAGACCCAACAAAGAAAATGAGTAAGTCAGACGATAACAATTGGGCGACCATCCGCTTATTGGATACACCAGATGTAGTGGCGAAAAAGATTAAAAAAGCTGCCACTGACTCTGAGGGCGTCGTGCGCTATGACAAAGAAAAACAGCCAGGTATTTCTAATTTGATGGGTATTTATAATGCCTTAACAGGAGATTCCTTTGAGGCTATTGAAAATATGTATGCTGGCAAAAATTATGGAACTTTCAAAGGTGACATTGCAGACCTATTAGTAGGAGCATTGACACCAATCCATGAACGGTATGCAGAATTAATTAACAGCCCAGAACTAGATACGATTTTGACAGAAGGTGCGGAAAAAGCAGCCTCTGTGGCGAATGTAACATTAGCTCGTGTAGAAGAAGCGATGGGCTTACGACGTAAGTAATAGTAAGATGTAATGAGATGCGTATGTAGCATTTCATTACATCTTTTTAATCATCTATACTAAGACGTTGTGAGGAAGTATAGTGGGATATGTATGAAGCAGACAAGTAGATGCTGTCTATAGAGGTGTTGAGTGGAAATACATAGAGGTTGGAGTGCTGTTTGGGAGAGGAACTATGAAACGTGAAGAAATAGAAGAACTGTTTCCTTGTGGAGCGATTCAAGAAGAATTACATAATTCCTCTGTTATGATATGGGGATTTCAACTGGTGTATGCAGCTATCGCTGCTTGGGGGCTGTATCGTGGAGTACTTCTATATCGAGAACTGGGTCATAGCTTCAATATGTGGATGATTCTTCTTATGGTGGTATCTGCCTACGCTTTACTTCGTATGTATCAACAAGATGATGTGGAGATTTATATTGCTACAGAAGGGCTCATTTTAAAACGGACACCTATATTGGTAAAAGAAAGAATTGAACGTTTCTTTGCTCCAGATCTATATTTAACCTTTGTGCATTATCAAGGCATTATGGGTTTTGCAGAAGACTGGAAAACTTTGTATGTGCAAACAGAAACGGGCGGTATATATATTGTGCCTATTAGCTTACAGTTTTTGAGCCATCAAGATAAAATGAAAGTCTTAGAGGCACTGAATCGATATAAAAATATATAAATGGGACTATAAAAAACCACTTGGCAAGGTGCTAGGTGGTTCTTTTTATTTATTTTTTGAAAATATTCACTGTTAGGAAATTTTAGAGGAAGGATAAGCTTCAAGGAGAAGTGCAACTATATGGTGGGAGGTATATCTACCGACCTAGCACGTAATTGTGGTATAATTTTAGTAAGAATGAAAGTGAGGCGTTGTATGCGTATTAAATCATTCGATGAACTGACCATACAGGACAATTTTATCTTTCAAAAGGTCATGCTAAAGAAACCCATTTGTAAGGCAGTATTGGAACGGTTGCTGGATATTTCTATCAAGGATATCGTCTACATTCAGGAGGAGAAAACTCTGGATGTAAGTTTGGAAACGAAAAGTGTTCGTTTAGATGTCTATGTGAATGATGACAGAGGAACTGTATTCAATATCGAGATGCAAACCAGTAAGGATATGGAAGAACTGGTAAAGCGAACACGCTTTTACCAAAGTATTTTGGATATGTATCATTTACAAAAAGGGCAGAAGTACATGACATTGAATGATTCGTATATTATTTTTATTTGTACATTTCCTGTGTTTACTGGAAATCGTCATAAGTACACATTCAAAAATGTTTGTATGGAAGAACATGATATTCTGTTGAATGATGGGGCTACAAAATTGTTTTTAAGTACCAAGGGTAAAATGGATGATATTTCAAAACCGCTGCAACGGTTCTTGGATTACGTGGACGGTCATACTGCATCGGATGAGTTACTAAGAGATATTGAAAGTGCCGTAGATGAAGCAAAACATTGTGAGGCTTGGAGGGAGGAATATTCAATGCTATCAATGGATCATTATACATATTGGAAAGAAGGCGTGGCTGAAGGTCGGGCAGAAGGTAAAGCTGAGGTTGTCATTCAGATGTTGCGTAAGCATTTGTCCTTAGAAATGATTGCAGAAGTCACTAACTTTACTGTAGAAGAAGTAAAGGCTATTGCGAAAGAGCATGCATTGATATAAAACATATAGGTAAAGAGCAAATCAGCGATATAGTGAGTACATAACTTACTATATCGCTTTTTGTTTTGATAGTTAGTTGTTGG
>CAUVRW010000166.1:0-3374 GCA_963554425.1 uncultured Veillonella sp. | reverse complement strand
TCCCAGGCCATATGGCAAAAGCCACTCGCATGATTACGGAACATAAAAAGAAAGTAGATGTGGTTATCGAATTACTGGATGCACGTATTCCTCGGAGTAGTGCGAACCCTGTAATTCGTGAATTGATCGGCGATAAGCCACATGTAGTGATTTTAAATAAATGTGATTTGGCGAATCCGAAAGCTACTAAGGAATGGATTGAATTCTTTAAAAATGAAGGAATTCATGCCATAGCTATAGATTCTAAAAATGGCAAAGGTAACAAACAGCTAGTAAAAACTGTGGAATCCTTAGCGCAACCCATCATCGATCGATGGTTAAAAAAAGGGATTAAAGGTCGTACAGTTCGCACTATGATTTTAGGGATTCCTAATGTTGGAAAATCTACATTAATCAATAAATTGGCTGGTTCTGCTGCGACAAGAACTGCTAATAAACCGGGTCATACACGTGGTCAACAATGGGTTAAGGTAGGTAAGAATTTGGAACTGTTGGATACGCCAGGTGTGTTGTGGCCTAAGTTTGAAGACCAACGAGCAGCCGCACGGTTAGCGATGACAGGAGCGATTTCTGACGATGTATATGATTTAGATTCTGTGATTAAGCAGTTATTGGCATATCTAGAAGAGCATGAACCGACACTATTGCATGAACGCTATAAATTGACGGAAGAAGAGCGCACGTCCGTAGATACTATGTTAGAAGCTATTGGACGTCGTCGTGGTTGTTTGGTAAGCGGTGGCATCGTAGATTATGACAAGGTACGTCGTGTGATTTTGACGGATTACAGAAATAACAAATTGGGATATATTACCTTTGATGGCGTCGATGAGGAGCCGTACTATGTTGACGAAGAGTGAGTTTCAGGAACTTAAAGTTAAAGATATTAAAAATCTACTGCAAGGGGAATGCCCTTTTGACTATGTACAATGGGCATTAGAAGATTCTCGTGAATCCGTGAAGAACGCAGCTGGTGTGTATTTACGAAAGCAGAAAAAGGTCTTAGAAGAGCAACAACGTTTGGAAGCTATGTACGCCTATGAAGATAGTTTTTATGAAGAAGGAAAATTTTTAGTAGCTGGTGTAGATGAAGTAGGTAGAGGTCCTATTGCAGGTCCTGTGACAGTAGCAGCCGTTATCTTACCACCTCATTGCAAGCTAGTAGGGTTGAATGATTCCAAAAAACTAACACCAGAAAAGCGAGATGCCTTGTTTGACCAAATCATGGACGTAGCAGTAGCTGTACACTGTGTGTCTTATGAGGCGGAAATCATTGATACACTCAATATTTATGAAGCTACGCGACAAGCTATGTATGAAGCCATACGCAATTTGCCAGTGCAGGCAGAAGCTGTCTTGTCGGATGCCATGAAATTACCAGATTTAGAGGTACCAGTAGAATCTTTGATAAAAGGGGATGCAAAAAGTGCGTCTATTGCAGCTGCTTCTATTATAGCGAAGGTAACACGGGACCGCTTCATGGAATCCATGGAAGAAGAGTATCCAGGGTTTGGTTTTGCTATTCATAAAGGATACTATACAGATGTACACAAGCAGGCTATCAAAGACTTAGGCATTACTCCATTGCATCGGCATAGTTTTGAACCGATTAAATCCATTGTAGCAGGTAAGCCTGTGGAAGAAATATAAACTGTAGAGTAGGGTTTTAGCCTAGTATAGGCTTACAGGTAATATCTTATCTGTCATCTCTATTGGTGATAAATAATAGTATATTGTTTTATAAAAGCATTCTTATAGAGTATTCTATGAGGATGCTTTTTTTATATCGATAATTGTATATGGATTATAACACTCTTAGAGGAGTACACTCCTAACAGTGTGGGGTGCACTGTTTACATTCTTTCATAATGAAAGTAATGTAGAACTAAGGAGGTGCCTATGAACCATATTGAATTAGGAAGATACGGAGAAGACCTAGCTACAAGTTATTTAAAAGATCAAGGCTATGATGTATTGGAACGAAATGTACGCTATCGATTCGGTGAAGTAGATATTATTGCTAAAAAAGAAAATATACTTATTGTAGTAGAAGTGAAAACGAGACGTACCCAAACCTATGGAATGCCCTGCGAGGCGGTGCATTGGAAAAAGAAACAACACATACGTCATGTTATATCTATGTTTTTGGCAACTCGTGATATAGAGTATGAATCTATACGATTTGATGTGATAGAAGTATATGTACCTCAAGCAGGAGATTCTGAATTACGGCATATGAAAGCATGTCATTTATAAGATAGGAGGAGTATCATGTATGCAAAAACCTATGGAGTATGTGTGAGTGGTATTGATGGATATGTGGTGACCGTAGAAGTAGATATTAGCCCAGGTTTACCAAGCTTTGATATTGTTGGCTTACCAGCTACCTCTGTGAAAGAGGCAAAGGAGAGAGTGCGATCGGCTATCAAAAATGGTGGCTTTGAGTTTCCTATGAAGAGAATTGTGGTCAATCTAGCACCTGCCCATATTCGTAAAGATGGGTCTTCTTTAGATTTAGCCATTGCCATGGGAATTTTAGCCGCTCATGAATCGGGAAAACACAAGAAAAAGGAGGTTATACATTGGAATCACCATATATTTATAGGAGAATTATCGTTAGATGGTTCTTTACAACCAGTGATGGGAATGTTATCTATGGTGATGGGAGTGACAAATCAAGAGTTAGGGAATGACAATAGTTATACTTCTATGGTAGAAGATATTATTGTGCCTATAGGAAATCATGAAGAGGCTATTAGTGGGTCCTCTATACCTGTATATGGAGTATCTACATTAGCTGAAGTTGTGGAAGTATTAGAAGATCCTGAAAAGAAAGAAAATCTATGTACGCAGATAGCTATAGTGCCATCAAAATATAGTGCGGAAATACTAGATTTACAAGATGTAAAAGGGCAAGTAATGGCAAAACGGGCCTTAGAAATATCTGCTGCTGGTGGTCATCATTTACTGATGACAGGACCTCCAGGTTCGGGAAAAACCATGTTAGCTAAACGGTTGCCATTTTTATTGCCTCCTCTTTCACGGGAGGAGCAACTAGAGGTAAGCCGCATTTATAGTGTAATGGGTTTATTAAAAAGTGGCCGATTAATGGAACAACGACCATTTCGCAGTCCTCATCATACGAGTACATTAGTGGCTATGGCGGGAGGAGGACAACCGCCAAAACCAGGAGAAATTACCTTGGCACATAAAGGCGTTTTATTTTTGGATGAAGCACCAGAATTTCGTAGGCCTGTCATAGAGGTTTTGAGACAGCCCTTAGAAGAACGACAAGTACATATTGCACGGATTGGAATGGCAACGACCTATCCTAGTGATTGTATTGTTGTCATGGCTATGAATCCATGTCCATG
>CAUVRW010000165.1:0-3374 GCA_963554425.1 uncultured Veillonella sp. | reverse complement strand
CGATGTAGTAGGAATACAACGAGGCTTTTTGGGCGTTTTAGAAGAAGACTTTATTCCTTTGACTCGACGCAGTGTAGGGAATATTGTGAACAAGGGAGGAACTATTCTAAAATCTTCCCGTTGTCTTGAGTTTAAAGAACCTGAGCATCAACTGAGAGGCTATGACAATTTACGTCGTCATGGTATTGACGGACTCGTCGTTGTTGGTGGAGATGGTTCCATGTGTGGCGCGAAAGTGTTGTCTGAGTTAGGCTTACCTACGGTGACAATTCCAGGCACTATTGATAAAGATATGAATGGTACCGATTATACAATTGGTTTTGATACAGCGCTTAATACCATCATTGATGGGGTGAGTAAAATTCGTGATACCTCTACGGCTCATGACCGTGTAGCCATTGTAGAAGTGATGGGACGACATGCAGGTCATATTGCTGTGTACGCTGGCGTCGCATGCGGTGCTGAGGTGGTACTGACACCAGAGGTACCAATGACATTAGAAGAGGTAAAAGATTCATTAGAAAATACGACTCGTAATGGTAAAAAGAATAGTATTATTATCGTGGCAGAAGGTGCGTACAGCGCATTTGAAGTAGCACAATATATTAAAGAGCATACATCCTATGCACCTTCTGTGACTGTCTTAGGGTATTTACAACGTGGTGGCTCACCGTCTGCCTATGATGCACTCATGGCTGCTCGATTAGGAGAGGCAGGTGTGCGTGCTTTATTAGAGGGGCATACCCATCATTTGATAGGAGTTCAATGCAATCATATTGATGCCATAGCCTATGAGGAAGCTGCAACGTGTGAGTATCCCTTAGATACGTCTTTATATCAATTAATACGTGTATTAGGGCAATAATTTCATAGTAGTTTCATCATCGTATTGTATAAGATAAAGAAAACTAACTTTAGTTTTCTTTTCTTTTTATTCTTGGTATATTGTACTTTATACTATTTTTTAGAGCCTATTTATATTAAGAACTTATATCAGCAGATGTAAGCCAGTTTATGGAGATGAAAGTCTATACGCCATGTTCAAGCTTACGATTATTAGAGTAAGGGAACACTATGTTGGTGGTATTTTATATACAATCAATGAACGAAAGGAGATATTTCATGTGGAAAAATAAAAAATTATGGATTGCCATCGTAGCTATTTTGGTAGTAGCTATTGGTGGATGGCAATGGTACAGTAGTGCGCAAATAAAAGAGGCGCCTACTTATACAACTGGGAAAGTAGGAAAAGGTAGCATTTCATCTACCATAAGTGCTACAGGAACGATTAATCCTGTTCGTTATGTAGATGTGTCTACGAATGTTCCTGGTAAATTAGAATCTGTGTTGGTGAAAGCTAATCAGCATGTAACTGCAGGTCAAGTGATTGCTACCATTGATTCTCGTCAACTACAGGCTTCCGTAGATAATGCAAGAGCTACGCTCAACCAAACAGCAACAGATTTGGATCGCTATCGTACGTTAGTGTCACAAGGTGCCATTTCACAGCAAACTTATGACAATGCCTTAGCTGCTTATGAAAAAGCGAAAGCAAGTTATGACCAGGTGGCAGCTAATTTAACAGATAGTACGATTACAGCACCTATGGATGGGACGATTATTGGAGAGCCTTTAAAAGCAGGTCAAACCATTGCTACAGGTATTTCTACACAAATGATCATTGCTACCATTGCGGATTTATCTGACTTGGAAATCTATCTAACAGTTGACGAAACAGATATTGGGAATGTAAAAGAAGGTGCCAAAGTAGATTTTACAGTAGATGCGCATCCAGGTCAGACTTTTACAGGTACTGTTAAAAGTATTTCTTTAGGCACAAAAGGTAGCATGGGAACAACCAGTTCGTCCGTAGTGTACTATACAGTACGTGTAGCAATTCCAGCAAGCGATGTAAGTCATTTCTTCCCATCTATGACAGCGCGTGCTACGATTCATGGGGAAGAACGACAAAATGTGTTGGTAGTACCATTGGCAGCAGTGCGTTCTGACAAAGTAGGAGAATTTGTATATGTCATCAAAGATGGAAAACCTGTTAGAACTAGTGTAAAAACAGGAATGACAGGGGATTCTACGATTGAAATTATATCTGGTGTAGAAGAAGGCGATGAAATCATTATCAGTGGTGATGTCAATGCGGCGAAAAAACAACAACAGAGAGGGCCATTCTAATGGAAACTTCTAAAAAAGCGGTTATCACCTTGGAGGGGATTACGAAAACCTATGTGAATGGAAAGTTGACGGTACCTGTCTTACATGGTATTGATTTGTCCATTTATGAAGGGGAGTTTACTTCTATCATGGGACCGTCTGGTTCTGGTAAATCTACGTTTATGAATATCTTAGGGTGTTTGGATAGACCTACCAGTGGTTCCTATCGATTAGATGGGGAAGAAGTAGCTCACCTTGGTGACGATGAATTAGCCTATGTTCGGAATAAACGAATTGGGTTCGTGTTCCAAAGTTTTAATTTATTGCCGAAGCTAACAGCTTTAGATAATGTAGCATTACCTATGGTCTATGCAGGCGTATCCAAAGCAGAGCGCACAGCTAGGGCGAGTCAATTATTGACAGAGTTGGGGCTCGGTACTCGGTTGGATCATATGCCAGCAGAACTATCTGGAGGGCAACGACAACGGGTAGCCATTGCCAGGGCATTGGCCAATGACCCAGCTATCATCATGGCCGATGAGCCTACTGGTAACCTTGATTCAAAAGCGAGTTTAGATGTGATGCATATCTTCACAGAATTATATCAAGAAGGACGGACCATCATTTTGGTTACTCATGAGCCAGACATTGCTGAATATGCAGGTCGCAATGTGGTCTTAAAAGATGGACTCATTGTGGAAGATAGAATAAATCTACATATGAAAGGATTGCAGCTAGGAGGTGAAAGCCATGTATAAAGAAGGCTTTTTAATGGCTTGGTCATCTCTAATTGCCAATAAGATGCGATCATTATTGACGATGCTAGGTATCATCATTGGTGTCGCAGCTGTGATTGCTCTGGTATCAATTGGATATGGAGTACGTCAACAAATAACAGAATCTATTTCGAGTTTGGGTAGTAATCTGTTAATGGTCTATCCAGGAGCTCCGAGAACACCAGGGGTACGTCCTGTGGCAGGTGCTAATAAAACGATAAAATTGAGTGATTATGAAGCTATTTCTAAGATGGATAGTGTGCAAGCAGCTTCACCAGTAGCAGCTAACTCGTATTTGACAGTGTATATGAGCAAGAATTGGACCACAACGGTGAATGGTGCCAATGCAGACTTTCAGTATGTGAATAATTGGACTATGAAATCAGGTCGTTTTATTACAGATAGTCAAATTGAACGCCGTGAACGGGT
>CAUVRW010000164.1:0-3395 GCA_963554425.1 uncultured Veillonella sp. | reverse complement strand
ATTTTATCATCTTAGTACAAACGGGGAATATGACGCAAGCAGCAGAGATACTGCATATTACACAACCAGCTTTAAGTAAGCAGCTCAAGTACTTAGAAGCAGAATTTGGTACCCCCCTATTAGTGATTAAACGCGGTCAGCGCGGATCCAGCTTTCATCTTACGGAAGCAGGCCGTATTTTTTATGAAAAAGCGCAGCAATTATGCTCCATCGAAGAATCTACCTATGCCGATGTAAAAAGACTTAGTTCGGAAGTAGAAGGCACCTTACGCATTGCCTCCTCTGCTTCAAGGTCTACCGCTTTAATTCAACAATATTTGCATTTCTTTTCGCGCCAATATCCTGTCGTTCGTTATGAAATTTATGAAGGACTAATGACAGATGTAACCGAATCTTTATTGAATGGCAGCGCTGAAATTGGATTATGCAATGAACAAATGGTAGATTCTAACAAATTTGATGTTCTCTACACACAAGCAGAGGATCTATATGCGCTCTTTAGAAAAGATTTATTTTGGACAGACCGTGACTTAGAAAGTATTTCTTGGAAAGATATTTCCAAGTGTCCTCTTAGTCTATCTGGTGGTTCCGTACGGATGCTCATGCAAGCTCATCATAACGACTTCTCTTCTCTTAATGTCATTTCTGTGACTACCACGAAGAGTTCTGCCATTGAATGGGCTCAGTCAGGACGCACCATAGCTATCATTCCTATGGATGCTCAAGAAACAGTATCTCATCCAGATATGACACGTATTAAGTTAACAGAACTGACAAATACGTTCTATAAAGCATTCATCACCATTAAAGGTCAACCTTTATCTATGGTGGCACAACAATTCTTAGAATTCTACAAAGCTCATTCTGGAGAATAATATAGTAATACAAAAGGGTCCCGGAGGACCCTTTTTTTCATATCCGATTATAATTCTTCTGTTTCTTTAATTAAGCCTCGTTTTTTCTTATTTAAATATAAGAAATACAATGGCAAGATAATAATACAACCGCCAAGGCCCCAAATCAATTGATTAGGTTTTGCTTGTGCCAGCATCCAAAGAGATGTAATGATGGCAATTACAGGGATAATAATACCTCCTGGAATTTTGTATGGGCGCTCTTTATGAGCCCATTTTTTACGGAAAATAATGACAGAAACACAAGTTGGTAAATACTGTGTAAACCGAGATACGGCACTGATGGCTGCCAACTGAACAAAGCTACCGCTCCATGCTAGTAATAAGCTAAATACACCTGTCACAATACATGCTACAACTGGTGTACCCCAACTCGTACGTTTTGCTAGGATGCTTGGTAACATACCATCTTCTGCCAATGATGTTGCAATACGAGGCCCCAAGAAAGATTGAGCAATGTTAATGCCCCCCATGGATAACAACGTACCGGCTAGCACGAAATACATGCCCCATGGTCCCATAATTTGACCAAATGCCGTTTGCAATGGTGCTTTATCATTAGCAAGGCTATCACCCATAATACCGATACATACTGCCAATACCAACATATATAGCACAGATACGATGATCATGACCGTAATGATGGCACGAGGTAAATTCTTTTTAGGATTTTCCATATCTTCTGCGGCTACCGCAATGGCTTCAAATCCAGTATATGCAAAGAATAGCAATATCGCAGTGGCTGCGAATGCGCCCGATACGCCTCCATCTGAAAGTTCCACGAAATCTGGTACAAACGGTGTAAAGTTCGTGCCATTAATAGCAAATAATCCGATCACAATAAATGCAAATAAAGGCACTAACTTAGATACGGTAATCAAATTATTTAAGATTTTTGTCATATTTACACCAATAATATTAATTACCGTCAATAAGACGATGATAATCGTGGCGATAACATCTTTCATAAAGTCACCAGATAGGGCCGGAATTGCTGCCCCCAAGGCTGTCGCAAATCCTACTGCCATAACGGCCCAAGCGATGAGTACCACAATCCATTTAAGAACGCCTACTTCAAATCCCCAAAAGTCACCTAAGGAATGTTTTGCGTATAAATATGGTCCTCCATTACGAGTAAAGAATCCCGCTACTTCGGCAAAGCATAGAGCAATACAAATAGCAAGGAATGCATCAAATAACAGCACCCCTAAACTCGCTGGACCCATAAGAGCATATGCTTTATTCGGCAATAAGAAAATCCCAGTTCCTACAATGGCATTAATACCGAGGAGAACGATACTCCAAAAGCCAAATTTACTATCTTTTTGTTCCATATTACGCCTCTTTCTTAGCCGCTTCTACAAAGTCTTTGAAAATCGCTGCATTCAACTCTGTATGACGCATCATTTCTGGATGGAATTGGTAAGTACGTAGGTATGGGTAGTCAATGCCTTCCATAGCTTCTACTACGGTATCTTTTGCACGACCGACTACACGTAATCCTTCGCCTACTTCTTTCACAATTTGGTGGTGATGAGAGTTAACCATGACTGTTTCAGAGTCTAAGATACCAAATAATTTGGAATCCTTTTCAATCACCATAGAGTGAGTTGGTAATCCTGCTGTTTGATTTTGGGAATGCTTGATCGTAGCAAAGGCAGGTAAGTCTTGATATAAGGAACCTTTATGAGCTACATTGATAATTTGATGTCCACGGCAAATCCCCATAATAGGAAGCTTGTATTCTTTTGCATAGGCTAATAAACGCATATCAAAGATATCTCGTTCTGGCCAAATAGCACCTAATCCACGCTCTGGTTCTTCTCCATAGAATTGTGGGGCAATATCATGACCACCAGAAAGAATAAGTCCATCTAAGCGTTCCACCAATGCTTTTAATGTTGCTTCATCTTCTTGGAATGGAATAATCACAGGAATTCCGCCCGCTTCTAATACAGACTGCACATAATCATCATTCACATAGGATCGTTTATATCCTGGAAATGGACCGCCTTGGTCAATCATATGAGAACCTGAGATACCTATTAATGGTTGTTTCATAAGTAACACCTCTCCTTACTAATATAGAGTATACATTATAATTCTATGATAAAGGATATAAGGCGATATGACAACCATAAAAATAAACAACAATTTCTTTATTGTAAGACTTGTATTATTGCCTTATACCCCTGTATCTTCGTCAGTATATGCAGAAAAGAGACCAGACCTAAGGTCTAGTCTCTTTTATTGACTACTATAAATATCTTATAATAATGGTTTACGTACTACATCGATGATGGAACCATCACGATATTCGATGATAGCTACTACATCTTTAGGATCTTGGGATACTTCAATACCTTCTGGTTTACCAACCATGTCATACGCCATTTGTTGTAGTTCTTCAATTGTATAAATTGGTAAATTAGAATCTTTGAAACGTTCAATTAAATCTTGGCGATTTGGATTGATTGCAAT
>CAUVRW010000163.1:0-3398 GCA_963554425.1 uncultured Veillonella sp. | reverse complement strand
GCACTAATGTTGAATTTTTAAAAACATTGAATACAATTTTTGAGGTGGATCAGGAGCAACTAATATCTTCAGAGAAAGTTAGACTACAAATATTTTTTTCACAGCCTTTAATGCATAAGTTATCATGGAAGGCAAGAATAAGAAAAGCGTTGAATTTTTTTAAAAAGCACTCTGAATGGGAATATATTGCTGTTGAAATGATGAAGCTTCAAGAATATTTCATTGAAATAATATATAAAAAACGTAGAAATTTATATAGAAAAAAACATCCTAGAGAAGTTTGTGATAATATAGGAACTCCTATGTTAAACTTGAACTACCCATGGGAAGTTTATATGATGAATCATCCTAATATAAAGGTAACGCAGTATTCTCTGTTTTCTAGCGTTTTAACTATTAGTTTTGTTTTAGGAGACTCTTATGATATTAGATGCTATTACTTATATCCTATAATAATTAAGATGTTAAAAAAATATGAGAATATAAGTGGGGTTGATGAAGAAGTAATAGAATTTTTTGACAAACTAGCAAAGCAAGGTAACATAATTGCGGTCGATTCAATAGAGGAGTTAGAAAGGATATGCCAATATGAAGTTCAATATAGGTCAAATTGAAGTAGGTCATGGCTGTAGACCTTTGGTGATTCCGGAAATAGGAATTAATCATAATGGTAGTTTAACAGTTGCTAAAGAAATGGTGTATGCGGCGTACCAAAGTGGTGCTCGTATTGTAAAGCACCAAACCCATATTGTAGAAGATGAGATGAGTGGTGCGGCTAAGAATGTCATTCCAGGTAATGCGGATGTTTCTATATATGATATTATGGAGCAAGCGGCATTGAGTGAATCTGATGAATACGAATTGATGAAATATACAGAATCACTAGGTATGGAATTTATTAGTACTCCGTTTTCACGGGCGGCAGCAGAACGCTTAGAAAGCTTTGGGGTAAAAGCTTATAAAATTGGATCTGGTGAAATGAATAATCTTCCCTTAATTCGACATATTGCGCGGTTTGGCAAGCCTATGATTGTATCTACCGGCATGAATAATTTAGAAAGCATTCAACGTACAGTGGTGATTTTAGAAGAAGAAAAGGTACCTTTTGCATTATTACATACGACTAACTTATATCCAACGAAGCCGGAGTGGGTTCGTTTAGGAGCGATGCAGGAGATGATGCAAGCCTTTCCACACGTACCTATTGGATTATCTGACCATACCGTCAATAATAACGCTTGTATCGCAGCTATGGCACTAGGAGCAGTCATAGTAGAACGTCATTTCACAGATTCCATGAATCGCAAAGGTCCAGATATCGTGTGTTCTATGGATCCAAAAGCATTACAAGAATTGTTAGATGCAGCACAAGAAGTACCAACTATGTTAGGTGGAAAGAAAGCCCCAATTGAAGAAGAACAAGTGACTATTGATTTTGCTTATGCTACAGTTGTTAGTATTGCAGATATTAAAGCAGGTGATGTGTTTAACACTGATAATGTATGGGTAAAGAGACCTGGAACGGGGCAAATTTTAGCGAAAGATTTTGAACAAATTTTAGGCAAAATGGCAAAGATAGACATTTCAAGTGATATCCATCTTACTTGGGATATGATAGAGTAATACTATGAAACGAATTGTTTTTATTACAGGAACAAGAGCTGACTATGGTAAATTAAAATCTTTAATGTTATCGGTAGAAGCCTCGTCCGATTACGAATTACATGTGTATGTAACTGGGATGCATCTGTTATCTGAATATGGTTCTACCTTTAAAGAGGTTGTGAAAGATGGGTACAACCATATTTATATTGCAAGAGAAAATATGCCAACCTATAATATGTCTGCTGATTTAGGTAATGGTGTTTCTAACTTTAGCCGGTACATAGGGGAAGTAAAACCAGATTGTATCGTTGTACATGGTGATCGTGGAGATGCCTTAATGGGTTCGATTGTGGGGGCATTTAATAATATACATGTTGTCCATATAGAAGGCGGCGAGATCACGGGTACGATT
Source organism: uncultured Veillonella sp. (assembly GCA_963554425.1). Lineage (GTDB taxonomy): Bacteria > Bacillota > Negativicutes > Veillonellales > Veillonellaceae > F0422. Next base: position 1,381 of record CAUVRW010000163.1, on the reverse strand, counting down.
GATGAATCTATACGTCATGCGATTACGAGATTTGCTCATGTACATCTAGTAGCCAATGAACGGGCTAAAGAGGTCCTGTTAGCTATGGGTGAAGATGAAGAACGAATTAAAATTATCGGGTCTCCTGATATTGATATTATTAAACATAAAAAGTTAGAATCCATTACTGATATAAAGGAGAAGCTAGGGATTTTATATAATTCTTATGCAATTTTATTATTTCATCCAGTTGTGACAGAAGTGAAGAACTTGCAAAGTCAGGTAAAAGAGATTATTCAGGCATGTAAAGTGAGTGGCAAACAGTATGTTGCGATTTACCCAAATAATGATACTGGTAGTCAAACTATTCTTGATGCCTATAAAGAGCTAGATACTTGTAGAGAGTTTACTATGTTTAAGTCGATACGGTTTGAAGATTTTTTAGTCCTATTACAACATGCAGAATTTATACTTGGTAATTCCAGTGCGGGTGTACGTGAAGCTCCATATTTTGGAGTGCCAACAATTGATGTTGGTAGTCGACAAAATGGACGGTATTCTGCAGAGGATACAAGTATTGTTCATGTAGAGTGTAAACAAGATATTATTGTATCGGCAATAGAATCTTTACCAGATAGATACGAAGTTTATCATAGTTGGGGTAAAGGTAATAGTTCAGAATTATTTATGGAACTTTTAAATCAACCAGAGTTTTGGAAGACATCATTACAAAAACGTTTAAGTTATTAAGGACTGATTTAGCATGTATCAAAATAAAAGAATTCTTGCCATCATACCAGCAAGAGGGGGTAGTAAGGGAATTCCCCATAAAAATATTATTAATTTATGCGGTAAACCGTTGATAGCGTATACCATTGAGGCAGCTAAGCAATCTACGTATATTGATACTGTAATTGTCAGTACGGATGATGTTGATATACAACGGATTAGTGAAGAATATGGGGCATCTGTTCCATTTCTTAGAGATGCTCAGATTGCATCTGATGAAGCAACAACGATTTCTGTTGTTGTCGATGTGATGGAACGATTAAAAGAAAAAGAGCAAACATTTGATGCTGTAGTATTATTGCAGCCAACATCACCATTACGGACTACAGAAGAGATTGATGTAGCTATTGATGTATTCTTTCAAAATGATATGCAAGGTGTCGTTAGTGTGAATGTAGCTGAAGTTTCACCGTTTTTGTTGCGTACTATTAAGGACTCACAATTACAACGTATTATTAGTAAAAGCAGTACGATTCGAAGACAGGATATGCCAACATATTACGAGGTAAATGGGGCTATTTATATCAATGCAATTTCCACTATTACGGAATCATTGAGCTTTAACGATAATCCAATTCCTTATATAATGAATCGAGAACATTCTGTGGATATC
>CAUVRW010000162.1:0-3405 GCA_963554425.1 uncultured Veillonella sp. | reverse complement strand
TCTTCTTCCACCAATTCACATAAAATATGACCCGCTAAAATATGCATTTCTTGAATGCGGGCTGTCACTTTTGATGGCACTGCAAACGTTAAATCACATAATTCTGCCATCTTTCCACCACCTTCACCAGTAAAGGCAAAGGTATGCATACCGATATTACGGGCAGACTCTACGGCTTTCACTACATTTTTACTATTCCCAGATGTAGAAATACCAATCAAAATATCTCCTGAACGGCCTAAGCCATCTACTTGGCGTGCAAATACTTCATCATATCCATAATCATTGCCTACAGCTGTCAAAATAGACGTATCTGTGGTCAATGCAATAGAAGCCAAAGAACGGCGCTCTTTTTGGAACCGTCCTACTAATTCTGCTGCTAAATGCTGAGAATCTGCAGCGGATCCACCATTACCACAAAATAAAATTTTATTGCCTGATGCTAGCGCTGCTTTACAACGCTCCGCCATAGCTTCAATAACACCCATCACTTCATACGTAGCACTCAATGTGTCTACATGATCTGAAAAACGGGCACTAACAATTGGATGTAATTCACTCATGTGTTGTATCCTTTCCATGATTGTCCAATAATTCGTGTAATTCTTGCAAGAAACTTTCTACATTATTAAATTGTCGATACACAGAGGCAAATCGCACATATGCCACTTGATCCACATCTTTCAACAAGGATAATACAATTTCACCAATTCGTTCCGTAGTCACTTCTTGCTCTACTTCCATACGAATTTGTTTTTCCGTTTCATTCACAATCGATTCTAATTGATCCGTAGAAATACCTCGTTTACTACAAGATCTCCACAAGCCATTCATCAATTTAGATCGATCAAATAATTCTTTCTTCTGATCTCGTTTGATCACCATAATCGGTAAATCTTCAATGACTTCATAAGTTGTGAACCGCTTGCCACAGCTCATACATTCCCGACGACGACGAATATTATTATCATCCGTAGACCGTGAGTCTGTCACTTTGATTTCATCATGATGACAATAAGGACATTTCATACCGTATCCTCCTATTGGTTGCGCAAGAAGGTCTTTCCTTGCTGTTGAATTTCTTCTATAAAAGTATCTAACATTTCATAGCGTTTGCGATACATATTTCGTTTATGTGTTTTCGCCGTTTCGTAAGTTTTACGTTCCTCTGCTAAAGGAATCACAAAGAACCGAGAATCTTTCTCCCATACGTGACCACCTAATTCTTCCCAGAAGTCATCAAATTTCACTAATTTATGACGATTGAAACGAATTAAATGTGTATTTGTATAGAACCCTTCATCTGACACTGCATACAAAGTTTCAATACCTAAACAAGTTGCTAATTGTCGTAATAAAAAGAACATAAAGTTTTTAGGACGATAACCATGCATCTTTTTCGTTAGCTTTTTCGCCTTATCTAAGCCCTCTTTATATCCTTGTATAGTACCAACCCAAATACATGGTTGTCCCGATGGATCCACACCTAATCGGAAGTTGATATGATAGATTCCATCCCCTTCGTAGGTTAAGAGCAAACTAAGTAAGCCTTCTTTCCGTTGCCCAGGCATATATTGTAGAATAGCCTCTAAAGCTAATTCTTCAGAATGCCATAAGCGAATACCTCTTTCAGAGGGACTGTACAAAGCACGAATCGCACCGTCCGTGAAATATTTTGGTAATGCATCAAAATGTTGCGTAATACACGTCAAGCGTTCTTGGGCTGTCGATTCTTTATACAAGAATACACGGTTAATAATCTCCCAAATCCCTTCTTGATCTTGTAGCAAATTAGGATAACTACGATAGTTTGCAAAATATGCTTCCAATTGTTTCAGCTGAAATTTATTTTTATAGGAACGAGCAGTGAACAAAAAGATACGTCGTTTTTCACGCCAGCTATGGTATCCATAGATTCTTTTACCTAATTCCCATTGTTGTTTTGCATATGTAAACACGGTTCATCCTCCTTAGGATAGACTATATCAAGCTATATTATACTCCATTTCAACAATGAAATTCAATGTGTACCCCTCATAGGTCACAGCATTTCTATGAAAGTATAGTTCCATAAAAAACTAGAGAGTCCTAAGACTACCGCTTAAAACTCTCTAGTGAAAGAAATGTTATTACATTCCCTAGTATATGTTGTTATTTACTTCCTGTACTACCGATACCACCAGTACGAATACCGCGTGCATCGTCATCATTGGTCAGCAAGTATTTAGAGAAGATACCTTGCGCCACTCGTTCTCCTTTTTCCAAGGCAACAGGAGCGTCTGTGATGTTGTACACAGCAATCATAATATGACCTTCATTATCTTCATTGTTATAGTAATCAGAGTCGATAATCCCTGTACTATTTGTGAGCATCAAACCTCGTTTAATAGCCATGCTCGAGCGAACGTGGATCGCCAAATATTCATCATAATGCATGAACGCTTTCAGTCCTGTCGGAATCAATACCGTTTCCTTAGGGCCTACTACAACAGATTCTGCACATTCAATGTCATAGCCTGCACTTTCAGAAGTCTTACGCTTCGGCAAATTGATGCCTTGCCCTTCAAAGGCAGACACTACTTCAAATCCACGAATATCCATAGTGCACCTCGATTATTTCAATAGCTCTTTTCGGGATAAATTGATACGACCTTTGTCATCAATTTCGATAACTTTGACCATAATTTCATCGCCTACATTCACTACATCTTCTACTTTTTCCACACGTTCTCTTGCTAATTGAGAAATATGAACCAAACCTTCTTTACCTGGCAATACTTCTACGAAAGCACCGAAGTTCATCAAACGAGTGACTTTACCCATGTACACTTCGCCTGCTTCCACTTCTTTTGTCAAGTTCGTAATGATTTGAATTGCTTTTTCAGCTGCTTCCGCTTCTACTGCAGCAATGGAGATTGTGCCATCATCTTCGATATCGATTTTAGCGCCAGTTTCTTCAATGATGCCACGGATAACTTTGCCACCTGTACCGATAACGTCACGGATTTTATCTGGATCAATTTTCATCGTTACAATGCGAGGAGCCCATTTAGACATTTCTTCACGTGGTGCTTGGATAGCTTCCATCATTTTACCCATGATGTGCATACGACCTTTGTGAGCTTGCGCTAATGCTTCTTCTAAGATTTCACGAGATAAGCCGGAAATTTTAATATCCATTTGGATCGCAGTCACACCTTTTGTAGTGCCTGCTACTTTGAAGTCCATGTCACCTAAAGCATCTTCCATACCTTGAATGTCCGTTAAGATTGTGTAGTGTTCATCTTGCGTTACAAGACCCATCGCAACACCAGCTACTGGCGCTTTAATAGGAACCCCTGCATCCATCAAGGATAAAGTGGAACCACATACGCTGGCCATGGAGCTAGAACCATTGGATTCTAA
>CAUVRW010000161.1:0-3414 GCA_963554425.1 uncultured Veillonella sp. | reverse complement strand
GTATGAAAAGTATTGAATGGAATGGATCAGAAGTTATTATCTTAGATCAAACGAAATTACCTACATCTGTGGAATATGTACGTTGTACTGATTGGCGTCAAGTGGCTGAAGCTATTAAAATGCTTCGTGTTCGTGGGGCCCCTGCGATCGGTGTATCCGCTGCCTATGGATTAATTCTTGCCTTCCGTGAAAGCTATCATCGTGGTGGTGCTAGTGCAGAGATTTTGTCTGAATTTAGAGCCTTTGCGGAAACGTTACGTCAAACTAGACCGACAGCTGTTAATTTAATGTGGGCTATCGATCGAGTATTACGTGTGGTAGATACTTTCAAAGGCGATATTAGCGAATTAGATGCGGTGCTTGTAAAGGAAGCTATCGCCATCGATACAGAAGATGTAGCCTTAAATGAAAGTATGGCAAAACATGGGGCTACCTTATTCCAAGATAAAGAATCCTATCGCATTTTGACACATTGTAATGCAGGAGCTTTGGCTACAGCAGGAATAGGTACTGCCTTAGGCGTGATCCGTGAAGTTCACGCACAAGGTAAGCTAGATCGTATCTATGCAGATGAAACAAGACCATTATTGCAAGGCTCTCGGTTAACGGCCTTTGAACTACATGAAGACGGTATTCCTGTGACATTGCAAACTGACAATATGGCTGGGTACGCTATGCAACAAGGTCTTATTGATGCAGTTATTGTAGGAGCTGACCGTATTACTCTAGAAGGTGATGTGGCGAATAAAATTGGCACCTATAGTGTAGCCGTATTGGCCAAACATCATAATATTCCTTTCTATGTAGCAGCGCCGTATAGTACTTTTGATTTTTTCATGAAACAAGGAGCACATATTCCTATTGAAATGCGTAATCCTCAAGAAGTATTACAATTCCAAGGCGTGCCTTCTGCACCACAAGGTATTGAAGTATTGAATCCGGCTTTCGATGTCACACCTCATGATTTAGTGACAGCTATTATTACAGAAGAAGGGGTATTACGTCCTCCATTTAAAGAAAGTATTCGTCATTTAGAAGAAAAGAAAATGAAGTAGGAGTTAACTATGGTTGATGTTGTTATCACACATGTAGATGTGTTACAAGGAAATACAATTCTAAAAGATACTGCTATTGTTGTTGAAAATGGATATATTAAAGAGTTTGTTACCAATGATACAGTCCCTCAAGCTAAGGAAGTAATCGATGGAAAAGGCATGCTTGCTGCTCCAGGACTAATCAATACGCACACGCATATTGCTATGGGATTATTGCGTAATTACGCAGATGATCTAGAGTTAATGGATTGGTTACAGACTGCTATTTGGCCAGCAGAAGCTAAATTGAATAATCACTTAGTCTATTGGGGTACACAATTAGGTATTGCAGAAATGTTCCGTTCAGGTACCACTTGTTTTAGTGATATGTATTTCTTTATGGATCAAACGGCTGAAGCTATTAAAGAAACAGGTATTCGTGCCGTTTTATCTCGTGGTATGGCTGGCGTTGCGCCTACGGCAGAACAAGCGTTAGTAGAAAGTAAAGAATTGTTTGAAGCATATCACGGTTACAACCAAGATCAAATCAAGGTGATGTTAGGACCTCATGCACCATATACTTGTCCCGATAATTATTTAGAACGAGTGGTTCAATTAGGTCATGATTTAGGGGCACAAGTTCATATGCATTTAAGTGAAACAAAAGGAGAAGTGGAAAATGTCATAAAAGCTACTGGCAAAACTCCTATTGCGCATATGAATGACTTGGGCTTATTTGATTTAGGCTGTTTAGCGGCTCACTGTGTACACGTAACAGATGAAGATATGGATATCATGAAGGAAAAATCCGTTCGTGTAGCACATAATCCACAATCTAACTTAAAACTAGCCAGTGGCATTGCACCAGTGCCAGAAATGCTTGCCAAAGGAATTGTGGTAGGTTTAGGTACAGATGGTTCTGCTAGTAACAATAATGCAGATATGTTAGAAGAAGTACGTTTGGCTGCCATGTTACATAAAGCTCGTCTATATGATCCATTGGCTATACCTGCCCAAACAGCTTGGGAACTTGGTACCGTTATGGGTGCTAAAGCATTAGATTATCATGATTTGGGTGTATTAGATGTAGGGTATCGTGCAGATATTGTGCTCTATGATACATCAGGATTACATTGGCAACCGCGGTATAATGATGTAGCATCCCTAGTGTATGCGGCCAATTCATCAGATGCGAATACTGTTATTGTCGCTGGTAAAGTAGTGATGAAAGATAAGGAACTACTGACCATTGATGAGGAAAAATTACGTTATGAAATTGCACAGGTACAAGCTGTATTTCAAGCGTAGTAGGTGCTCTTATGAAAGTGTGTAAGAAAATAGCACTAGGGCTTGCCTTAGCAAGTGTATCTACTATGATGACACCGTTTATAGTACAAGCAGAAACGCATGTATCTGGAGGTGTTGGTTATCATGGTGTAGGTTACTATCGGGGTATGGAATATATGCGTGGATACTATGAAGGAAGGGGCTTTGTATTAGGCGCTTTCAGCAAGCATATTGAGTATCCTGACAAAACGTATACAGTGGCAGAACAAGCAAACAGTGTAAGTCATGTGCAATCACAAATGGAGCAACTTAGCCATGCACCATACTATTACATTGGTAAATCCAAAGAGGGTAATGTCATCCTATCATCGGATGGGAAACCAGTCATGGGGCCTAAAAAAGAGTTACATATAGGTAGACTAGACACTACAGGAAATTTAGACATTGTACTATATGAAGATGCTGGTAAAACAGTATTAGAAACGGTGAACACTGGTTCTTCTATTGTGATGCCAACAAAGCATGTTGAGGTATCCTCTACTGGATTAATCTATTCCATGAAAGGAGAGGCAACCACCTATTATAATCTGCAAGGGCAAATGTTACATCATAAACCATTTAAACTTGATAAAGAATTGTATGGTGACTTACATAGCGTAGGAACAACGAATAAATTAGTAGCTATATTCAATGCTCGAACGGGAGAATATAAATCTGATGAGATATTTACATCCTTAGTGTGGAATCAAAATACAGGACTTATTTCTGGGTATCAAACAGATGGATCTATCTTATACTTTGATGATGAAGGCAACCAAGTAGACGCGCCTCGGGCTTTGAAAATTATATCGCAAATGGAAGGTACACAAACTCGTAACATACCAATGCCACAACAAGTGGAAGGTGAGCGTATTCAACGTGTATTAGCTCCTTTTAGTGAAGGTATTGCTTTTGTATTATTAGGTAATAAACAAAAGGTAGCTATTGATGAAAGTGGAAAGATTTTATTTTCCATCAAAGATTATGATGGCGTTGAACCATACCATAATGGGTTAGCTCGGGTGACACGAAAAGCTCATGGGCTGAACTTTGG
>CAUVRW010000160.1:0-3434 GCA_963554425.1 uncultured Veillonella sp. | reverse complement strand
GGTATATCATATACACAAAGCTTATACAGTAGATACATATGATGTTATATGAAATGAGGTATACTATGAGAAAAGAACATGATTTTCTAGGTGAATTAGAATTAGCCGATGAGTTGTACTATGGAGTACAAACATTACGTGGTATTGAAAACTTTTTTATTACAGGTAAACAAATTGACTTAGATTTCGTAAAAGCTATGGCTATGGTAAAAAAAGCTTGTGCTTTAGCGAATATGAGTACTGGTCGTCTAGATGAAAAAATTGGACAAGCTATCAGTCGTGCTGCAGATGAGGTAGTACGAGGTAACTTCAATGATCAATTCCCAGTGGACCCTATTCAAGGTGGAGCAGGTACTTCTTTCAATATGAATATGAATGAAGTATTAGCAAATCGTGCCTTGGAAATTTTAGGCTATGAAAAAGGTCAATACGATATCGTATCCCCTAATAACCATGTGAATATGGCGCAATCCACGAACGATACGTTCCCTACGGCGATTAAAGTATGTGCCATCATGAAAAGTAAACCTCTATTAATGGCACTTCGCCGTTTAGCTGATGAATTAGATAAAAAAGCAGAAGAATATAAAGAAATCTTAAAAATGGGTCGTACTCACTTGCAAGATGCTGTGCCAATTACATTAGGTCAAGAAATGGGGGCTTATGCATCTGGCGTGCGTCGTGGTATTCGTCGTATTAAATCTGCTATGTTAGAAGCGCATACTGTCAATATGGGGGCTACTGCTGTTGGTACTGGCTTAAATGCAGAACCTACATATATCAAAGCTGTCGTAGATGAGTTATCTCGTGTTGTAGGTGAACCGTTCATTACGGCGGATAACTTAATTGATGCGACCAATAATACAGACGTGTTTGCAGACATTTCCTCTGGATTGAAAGTAACAGCTCTAGTATTGATTAAAATGGCTAATGATTTCCGTTTAATGGCATCTGGCCCTCGTTGCGGTATTGGTGAGTTAAAATTACCTCCACGTCAACCAGGCTCTTCTATTATGCCAGGTAAAGTAAATCCAGTTATCGCAGAAGTATTGAACCAAACTTGTTATCAAGTGATCGGTAATGATTTGACAATTTCTCTTGGCGTGGAAAATGGACAGTTTGAATTGAACGTAATGGAGCCAGTCATTGCGTATAACTTGTTCAACTCCATGTGCTACTTAAAAAATGCGGTGAACACATTTGTAGATAAATTGTTGATTGATCTTGAAGTAGATAAAGAACAATGCGAATACTGGTTAGAACGTTCTGTTGGCATTGTAACAGCATTGTTACCACATATCGGTTATGAAAATGCCTCTGCCTTAGCGAAAGAAGCCTTAGAAACTGATCGTAGCGTAAAAGAAATTATTCTAGAACAAGGATTGTTAACGAAAGAAGAAATGGATTATATCCTGTCTCCAAAAGAAATGACGCGCCCTGGTATTGCGGGTCAAGATTTAGTAAAACATCCTGGTAATTAAATATGAACAAGAAGAACTGCTTAGACATAGGCAGTTCTTTTTTTGATGTATAAGAGCTCTTTGTCAAATTTTGGGGACAGCATTAATCTGTCCAGTTTCTGTATTATAGAACCTGTATAAGAGTGGATGAACTAGGTCGTTTGTGTAGTTGCACTTGCGTATGGCTCGTATAAATAAGCTTTCTGTAATGAGTAAAAGAAGGAATACTAGTATAGAGAAGGTCTGAGCCTGGTATGTGAGTCAGCTTATACTCTGTGAGAAAAGCAATATATAAAAGGTTGCTATCATATATAATAAAAAATGTAGTAATCGCTTACGATATAGCGTAGAACTATAACATCTTATATATAAATCGAGAAAGAAATTCTTGTGCTTTAGTATATAATCCGCCTAGGGTGGTGTATAATAAAGACATAAAGGAGTTTGATTATGAATGTATATATAGCAGTGGCTATTGGAGGAGCTATTGGAGCCATGACTCGGTATGGCATCGGGCAGTACATGGTCACGAAAGGAGCGCTGTATCCTTGGGGCACAGTACTAGTGAATATGATAGGGTCCATGCTAATTGGCTTAGGTATGGCATATATTGAAGGGCAACCCAATCTATCACCTTGGGTTAAGCTGTTATGTATTACAGGTTTTTTAGGTGGGCTTACAACGTTTTCTACGTTTATCTTTGAAGGGTATATGCTACAAGAAAAAGGTTTGTGGTATATGCTATCCTACATGGGTGGACAGGTATTAGTTGGATATGGCCTATGTGGGCTGGCTTTCACCATTGGTAAACGAATGTGGGGATAACACGATGAAAGAAATACATGTAAAAGATGCAGTGGGGCAAGCACTTTGCCACGATATTGTGCGCATCGTTATTGGAGAAGTAAAAGATACGCCGTTTAAGCGGGGGCATATCATTCGTGAAGAAGATGTGGCTTTACTATTGCAATTAGGAAAAGAGCATATTTATGTGATGGAAGAAAGTGATTATAACTTAGTTCACGAGGAGCAAGTGGCGGAAGCATTATATCGTTTCTGTGAACATCCATCTATCAGCCCAACTCCAGTACAACAAGGCAAGATTGAGGCGTTGGCGAATCACGATGGTGTATTGACTGTGGATGTAGAAGGACTTCACAAGATTAATAGTATTGGAGAATTAACGATCGTTACACGCCTACATGGTACACCTGTGAAAGCAGGTCAAGCGGTAGCGGGCATGCGATGTATTCCGCTGTTATTAGAAGTATGGCAGTTAGAAGAAGCGAAGCGACTACGTGAAGGCAAGGAACCTATCTTGCGAGTGCATCCATTTGTGCGTAAGAAAATGGGCATTGTTACTACGGGTAGTGAAGTCTTTGCTGGTCGTATTGAGGATGCTTTCACCGCGGTTATCCAAGAACGTGTATCGGACTATGGCGTGGAACTGGTGGCGCATGAAATTGTGCCAGATGATACAGAGCAAATTGTAGAGGCTATGGACAAAGTAAAAGCTCAAGGGGCAGACATTATATTCTGCACTGGCGGTATGAGTGTGGATCCTGATGACTTAACGCCAGGTGCCATTGCACGTCGTGCAAAAGAAGTGGTGACCTATGGATTGCCAGTGTTGCCGGGGTCTATGGTGTGCATTGCTTATTTAGAAGATGGTACGCCAGTATTAGGGGTACCAGGCGGTGTACTATATAATAATCCGAGTGCTTTTGATGTGATTACACCGCGGTTATTAGCAGATGTGCGGATTACAAAAGAAGATTGTATCCGTATGGGGCATGGTGGCTTTCAATCAAAATAATTGAAATTTTGAGAAAAATTTGGTTGACAAAAACAAATCCCACCTATAAAATAGGAATAAATTTAAGTGTTTTATATATGAAGTCTAAGTAGAGGAGAATCATTATGGCTGTTGTAAAAAATGCAATCGACTTAATTGGAAACACACCAATATATCGA
>CAUVRW010000159.1:0-3434 GCA_963554425.1 uncultured Veillonella sp. | reverse complement strand
CGTGCAGATATGCAACATAAACGTGGTTTTGCCTGTCCTACAGGGGGATGTCAATAATGAATGATGCTCAGAAAATAGCGCTTATCGCGTCATTTCTGCTTCGCTATCCCGATGCCACTTGGTACGATGAATTACAAGAATGGAAGGGGGACGCAACATCTGTTGCGCACCCTCAACTCCGTCAAGCCTTGGTAGAATTTTTCGACTATGTGGAAGAAACACCTCGTAAAGAGTTTGAAGATCAATATGTGCGTACCTTTGACTTTAGTCAAAATACGAATATGTATTTATCTACTTATGAATTACAAGGTACAGGGGAACAAGCAGAAGAACTTGTTAAATACAAAGCATTTTTCCTTGAAAATGGCTATGACTTACCAAAAGAAATGCCAGACTTTGTCCCAGCTATTCTTGAATTATGTGCGCTTATCGAAGAAGAAAAAGCAAAAGAAATTTATGAATACTGTAAACCAAAATTAGAATATATTCGGGAGCGTTTCATTGAAGCGAAATTACCGTATGCATTCTTATTTGATGTTATTTTATCTGTTGCTAATGGATTGGAGGACGGTGTACTATGAGTTTATTTCTATGGGGCGCCCTGCCTTATATCGCTTTCACCTTCTTTGTCGTAGGGACTCTTGTTCGTTTCTTTTACTTTGAAAGAAACTGGACCACAAAATCAAGTCAATTTTTAGAAAAGAAACAATTGCGTATTGCGAACCCATTGTTCCACTTTGGTTTGCTTTGCGTTATCGGTGGCCACGTGGTAGGGGTATTGATTCCTAAAACTTGGACTGCTATGATCGGTATTGATGACCATATGTACCATCAAGGCGCGTTGTATATGGGGGCTGTGGCTGGTTTCCTATTTATCTTGGGATTTTTGATGCTCATGAAACGTCGTTTCACAACACCTGAATTACGCGCTAACACATCTAAAATGGATGTATGGTTGTACTTGTTCTTTACACTAGCTATCGTAAGTGGTATGGCTGGTACCTTATTGAATGCGTCTGGATTCTTTGACTATCGTGTATCTATTGGACCTTGGTTCCGTAGCGTATTGATGGCGATGCCAGACCCATCCTTAATGGAAAATGTTCCTGGTATCTTTAAGTTCCATATGCTATCCTGGATGATTGTGGCTATCGTATTCCCATTCAGCCGTTTAGTACATTGCTTAAGCGTACCATTTAATTACTTAGCACGACCATTTATCGTGTATCGTAAACGAGACCGTCGCTAGGTCGTCACTTGTTCCGCTATGTAGCCTGTGGCGTTCGTAACTGAATATGATAAAGGGAAGAGCACGGCATACCCCCTCTCAAACGGCATTTCATAATGTTTGTTCGGGGGCACGCCGTGCTCTTCTTGTGTTTGTGCAATTTTGTCAGTAAGACCCGTCACAAAGGCTACTACGCCTAACTGCGTTCCTCAGGGTCAGTAATATGTAAATGATATGTCTTATCTAATATGAATGCGTAAAAGGTCTGTATATTATGAGAAATTCATACTCTTAGATTCTTTACAATGATAATTGATATTGTTATACTTTAACGGTATAAATTTTTATTTTGGTATTATAGGATAAGGAGTGTCATGTGACGATGGAAAGTTCAGGACAAAAACAGTTTAAGAGTAAGTACCATATTTTAGTATGGATTGCTCTATTATCATTAGCACTGATTGGTATGGTTGAGCATGGATATTATTTACAAAATAGACCTCCATTCAAATGGCAGATTTATTTAGGTTTAATTCCATTTTCATCTTGGGTAGTGTTGACGTATCTTGCGACAAAACCAAAATGGTTTACTACACGTTATAATGTAGGTGAAATGTATAAAGTGCATCGCATTGTAGGTGTTGTAGCTACTGCTATGGTAGGTGTTCATTGGTATGTATATTTTGGTAAGGCTAAAACAGCATTAGGCTGGTGGGGCGGCTACGTAGCTCTTGTAGGGATGTTTATTGCTTTTCTAGTAGGGATTTTATTCCTAACTCCTTGGTTTAAAGGTATCGCTACATCTATGCCTCGTAAAGTAGCTGTATGGATTCATAGATTGAATTTGGTAGCTTTAATTGGTGCTAATATCCACGTACATGGCTTTAAACGATTATCTGCTATGGTTCCATTCTTACAAGTATATGATATTCTTACATATGGGTTAGTGATCTATTACATCTATTGGATGTTCAAGAAAAGAAACTAAGTCGTCACTTGTTCCGCTATGTAGCCTGTGGTGTTCGTAACTGAATAGTGCAAAGGGAAGAGCACGGTATACCCCTCACAAACGGTATTTTATAATGTTTGTTCGGGGCACACCGTGCTCTTCTTGTCTTTGTGTGATTTAAGTAGTTAAGGAACGCCACAAGGCTACTACTCGCAATGGCGTTCCTCAGGGAGTTTTCTCCTATCTATCATTGATGTTACTTTGGTTGCGTGATATAATTTATATAAGGCCACAAGGCCTTTTCTTTTTATGTGAAATGGTATTACTCAATGCTAGAACGACGGCATTGATGTAGACAGGAGATACTATGTTTTTAGATGACACGATTGCAGCGATTGCGACGGCTCCAGGGATTGGCGGTATTGGTATTATCCGCATCAGTGGTCCTGAGGCGTGTGATGTTGTGAATCGTATCTTTCACAGTAAACAATCTATCCCACTGGGTGAGCGCCAGACGCGAACGATCCATTATGGACATATTGTTCACCCTAAGACGGGTAAAACCTTGGATGAGGTTATTGTAGTGTTGATGAAAGGCCCTCATTCCTATACGGCAGAGGATGTGGTAGAGATTCAATGTCATGGCGGTTTTGTGTCAGTCCGTGAAATACTGAAAGTCCTACTTTCAGAGGGGGTACGTCAGGCAGAAGAAGGGGAGTTTACGAAGCGAGCGTTCTTGAATGGTCGCATTGATTTAACCCAAGCGGAAGCCATTATCGATATTATTGATGCGAAGACGGAGCAATCTTTGGAAGTGGCAGTGAATCAATTAGACGGTACCTTATCCAAGTATATTCGCGCCTTACGAGATGAGTTAATCGCTATGATTGCCCACTTAGAGGTAACCATTGATTACCCAGAGGAAGATATTGAAGAGGTGTCAGCTCAAGAGGTGCGGACGGGGTTAGCTCCCATCCTAGAGAAGATGGATACTTTATTGGCGACGGCACAGCGTGGTAAATTATTGCGTGATGGTGTGATGGTGTCCATTATTGGTCGTCCTAATGCAGGGAAATCTAGTTTGATGAACGCTTTACTTCGTGAGGACCGTGCCATTGTGACGAACATTCCAGGCACCACACGTGATAGTATTGAAGAATTTTTGACTATCCAAGGGATTCCGGTGCGTTTAATTGATACGGCAGGGATTCGTGAGACCGAAGATATTGTGGAAAGTATGGGCGTTGAAAAAGCACG
>CAUVRW010000158.1:0-3435 GCA_963554425.1 uncultured Veillonella sp. | reverse complement strand
GACAAGCTTTATTTACGACCAAAGATTATAAATTCCGCATCACTACCGAAGAAGGAACCCAAGAATTTATGTCCCCACTGGTCATCGCCTTATTAACCAATGTAGTATCTAGCTTTGAGCATTTCATGCCTACCGCTTCCGTCGATGATGGGTACATGCGCATTATCATTTTTAAAGAATACTTCATCATGAACCTATTCTTTATCTTGCCACTCATTCTAAGCGGTTCTATTTATAATTCAAAATATGTAACCATACTGAAAGTCAAACAAGCACGCATCGAGGTATGCGACACCATGGAGGCTTCCACCAACATGGATGGCGATATCGGCCCTGATGCGCCAGTGGACTTGGAAGTGTTGCCTAAGTTTTTACAAGTTTACGTTCCTAACAAACGTCAGAAAAAAATACAAGGATTATTCCACAATCCATTACAAAAATAAATCTAATAGTTTTGAACAAGCAACAGAGGAGAGTTGAAACATCAACCCTCCTCTGTTTTTTGTTGCTTTTGAAACGTTACCGAACTACGAATCCATTCCACAGGACTATTCCGTTTGTTACCAATATCAATTTGTTGTACCATATCCCGCAATTGTGCTTCTCGCACTACAATATCTCGAATACCACCACCTATAGTTGTGGTCTCACGAACACGCATCGCTAGTAATACATCTTCTATCGTCAATCCTTGTAAATACACATGCTGAATCCAAGTATTTCCTGTATTGCTAAAGATGATACCTATCTGGCTATGGCGAATCTGTAAATTATACGCACTCCACTGTTCCGTTACACTGGATCCTACAGGATGTCCTGCTAACACTACAACCCCCTGTTGCATACGTTCCATCACAAGATTATGCATCAATAGCCCTACACCATCCCAATGCAATCCATCGCCACTGTGCATACCTTCCATACGCACATCTTGGATGCTCAGTTGGTCAACTTGTGTAGCCTCTACCATATGCGCCGGTGCATTTCTTAACACTGTATGTTTCAAAGAAATATCTTTACCATGATGAATGACCACTAATGAAGACCGTGTGGAATTCCCTTTTTCATAACTAGCCCCTCGATGCATAGCAGCTTGTACTTCTGACTTACTTAACAAACCAGTAGTATCAAGCGCAACTTGTGTCACTGCATCCGTTTCAGCTCCACTCTCCTCTTGAAAAAGGTCTTCTTTCCACCCATATCCATCAATAGTACCACCACGAATGACAACACTTTCAATAGGGCCTTGGTCATCACCTTCTAATTGTAAAAGCCCTAAATACGGCGTACCTCCTGTTACCACATAATTAGGTTTCACAAAGGCCGCGCTATCATTGACCGCCATCAACACGGCATCCTTATCTAGTTCCAAGGTCATATAGCTATGTAAGAATAGTGTTCCTGTGCGGTATACACCTTTACTGAGATGTAAGATGCCTCCTGCAGGGGTATCACGTATCGCTTTTTGCAAAGCTACCGTATTATCTGTCACTCCATCCCCTACAGCGCCATAGGCTGTCGCCTCTAACCGTGGTTCTCGAGGCAATGTTTTGACAGGCACCTTGGAAGAATCAGATACGGTAGAACCCGCTTCATCCACCGCTTTTACTTGCACCACATAGACTGTATCAGGATCCAATCCATTCAACTCTACCCTAGGAATCATAGTTCCCCCCTTTGTATTTGGGCGAATTTTTTTCACTTTTTCTTGATTAACGTAAATATCATACCCCGCCAATCGATCATCATCCACTGGATGCCAAGCTAAGGAAATCGTCGTGCTAGTAACATCTAATTTAGGTATTTGCAATTCAAAGTCGCCTGCTTCTACCGCATATTTCGTTACTGGCGTTGTATATTTCACATACATATTCCAGCCTACCCCTAGCAAAGCTAAGAGTAAACTCAATCCTACGGCCCACCATCCATACGCTCTATATTGTTTCTGCTTCATTATGTCCATCCTGTTCTCATGTATTCGCCATAGCTCATCTATCTAGCACATGACTTATATGTACCATTCTACATGATTTACAAAAATGGTCAATACTCAGCCGATAGTGGTAACTCGCATAATATGAGACATAGGAACAAGCACGTCTCCTACGGTCATCGTTCGATACACTGTATCAATCTGCTGTAATCGTCCTTGCACCGTATCATAGGCTCGTCCATTGTGATACACCACACTGACTAAATTTCCTATCACCAGCCCCTTACACTGTTGGTCTAACACTTCCAATTGCTCCTCTGAAAGCTCTTTACGACACTCTTTATATCGTGCTGTTTCATCCAATAGTTCATGAAATCCTTTCAATGCCGCAAAGGGCATAAACTGTTTAGCCCGCTGCAACAATGTCATTTTCGGTCGTTTATGTTGCATTATGTCCTCCCACCAAGGTGTTACGAAACTGCATAGTCCCCTCTTCTTGCAAACTGCTAGCACGGAGTATGGAGTTACCGCCGAACTTTTCCTTTATAGTCAATACAGTCCGTTCCACTTGATATGCCTTTTCTTCCCTATCCTGAGACATGGAAAACAAATCTTCTTCCCAAGGTACGGCCTCACGGTTTACTAAATCATCAAATCCTACCGATAACTGCCGAATCGCTTGATGAGGGTGGGCAGTGTCTTTGTACAATGTTAGCACTGCCTGTGAAAGTACATCTAAAGAGCACGTATACTTCGATAATCGTCTTGATCCACCAGTACCTTTCACTGTTCGATCTGCATACCGCACACCTAAGGAGATATATTTCGTCAGTGCTTCTTCTGCAATCAGTTCCAATACTAAAGATTCTACCATTTCCCGAAGGGGCACAAAACACTCCTCATAGGAATAATTTCGCAGCAAAATTTGTCCTCTCGACAACGAATGTTTTGCCGGTCGGTAGGCATGAATTTCTTTCATCGTACACGTCTCATGCCCCCAAGCATGATCAATGAGTAGCTCTGCATTCACACCAAATTCTTTATACCACCTATCCTCTGGCACAGTCGTGATACCATGTAGATCTACTACGCCATACTTATGTAACCGGCTTGCTATTCCCTTTCCGATTTGCCAAATATCAGTGATGGGTCGATGATGCCAGATTTTTTCTTTAAACAGCTCTTCATTAAGAACGCCAATCCCCTGTGGCTCATTCTTTGCTAACACATCGAGAGCCACCTTAGCTAGAAACAAATTGCTTCCTAAGCCGACCGTGGCATGAATATGAGTTTGTTCCAGTACCTTTTGTTTGAATAGCAACGCCAATTCACGCCATGTTTTCTTATATAATCGGCTATATGGCGTTACATCGATAAAATATTCATCAATGGAATACACATGAATATCTTCTGGTGCCACATAGTCCAGTAAGACACCATAAATAGAGGCAGATACCTCCATATATCGTCGCATTCTAGGTTTCACTGCCATATACTCAATG
>CAUVRW010000157.1:0-3437 GCA_963554425.1 uncultured Veillonella sp. | reverse complement strand
TTGTGCCCACAACAGATAAGGTAGAAGCTAATGATGGACCTGACCCTATTATGGTAGATGCCAAAGGGGCAGTTAATCTGTATAAAAAACAATATCCAACGGCGCAAATTAAAGGGATAACCTTTGCAGAACAAGATGGACGCAAAAGCTACGAAGTAGCAGGTGTTTCTTCGGAGGCTGGTCATAGTGTGATGATTGATGCAACCACTGGCCAAGTTCTAAGTGCAGAAGTAGATACAGCACCAGAAAATTTAAAAGAATCTACAGCTATCGACTTAGGAAATGTAATTAATCCTGATGAGGCAAAGCAAGTGGCTATTACTATTTTAGGTAGTAGTGCTCGTCTAATACGATGGGAACTTGAAACAAAAGAATATGTGGCTAGATACCATATGGTATTAGATGTGAACGGTGACATTATGCATGTTGTTATTGATGCTAATTCCAGTCAGGTAATCGAAGTGACTAAAGAAGGATAAAAGCTATTCAATCCAAAAAGGTTGAATAGCTTTTTTGTGTTATTTCTATTGTAATAATGGATCTACCATACCATTATCAGTGAAAGCTTGTTCTCTATCACGGCATGTGCCACATGTATGGCATGGGGTAGAGCCGCCTTCATAACAAGACCAGGTAAGGTGGTAAGGAACCTGTAAACGCAATCCTTCTTGTATGACTTGGGATTTGTTCATATCATTGAGAGGAGCATAGAGGCGCACTTTGTTATAAGAACCGATGTAAATGGCTTCATTCATATGATGGTTGAAGTCAGGTCGACAGTCTGGGTACGCATTGCCTGCAGCATCATCAGCATGGGCGCCGATATAGATGGACACTTCTTCCTATGGGTATAGACTGAGGGCTAAGCTAGCAGCCATGGAGAGGATGAGGCCATTGCGGAATGGTACATAGGTAGACACGGAACCGGTTTCTGCAATTTGTTCACCATAGGTGCGGTGATCGATACTTTCTGTAGAAGAAGATAAGAGGGACGAGTTGGAATAGGACATTACCTGAGTCAGGTCCAGTTCATAATGAGGAATACCATAATAGTTGGCAATGGCTTTGGCGGAATCTAATTCTTTTTTATGCTTTTGCCCATACCAAATGGACAAGGCGCTCACATTGTCTGAGCCAAGGGCATCGATGGCCATAGCTAAGCAAGTGGTGGAATCTACCCCACCACTGGATAATACTAATGCTTTCATAGGAAACCTTTCATGGAAATAAAAAAATTATAAGTGAGTACTGACATAGAACAGATGATGTACTATAATAGTAAGGATAAGATTGTTATAAAAGGAGATAGTATGCGTTTACGTAGAAAGCCGTGGATTGATGAAGCAATCCTAGAATATAATACATATACTGTACTAGAGAATCACGAAGTTTTCAAGGGAAAATGGCGTGAAAGTTTTGCAGATCCATCTAAACCTTTATATATGGAATTAGGGACGGGAAAAGGCAAGTTCATTGCTGGTATGTGTGAAGCCCATCCAGAAGCAAACTTTGTTGGTTTTGAAGTGCAAATTGGAGTGCTATACTATGCCGCTCAAAAGTTATTTGAACAACAAGCTGAGAATGGTAAAGTGAGCTTATTTGATATTGCGGGGATTGAAGAAGTAGTAGCACCAGAAGAGGTAGACCGGTTCTATATTAACTTCTGCGACCCATGGCCAAAAGCTAAGCATGCGAAACGTCGATTGACCTATCACACCTTCTTAGATCGATATGCACGATTATTGAAGGAAAATGGAGAAATCCACTTTAAAACAGATAATGAAGGCTTGTTTATGTTCTCTTTGGAGGAGTTTACAAACTCTGGTTGGACATTAAAAAATGTAAGTTATGATTTACATAGTACGGATATGCCAAATGTACGCACAGAATATGAGGAAAAATTTAGTGCCAAAGGGCAGCCAATTTTCCGCTTAGAGGCTATTAAGCCAGCTAAAGGAAGTGATACGACAGATGCAGGAAAATAGTCATACTTCATCTAAGCCATCATCGAGTGTATGGCAAAATATTCGATCTTTTTATCGTAGTATTATCAAGCATGATGGACAAGGTATATTAGTGCCTCTTTTTGGGATTATTTTAATAGGATTTTTTAATGGTTACAGTGCTACCTATACTACGACCCTACAAGGGGGAGATAATTGGAAACCATTTTGGTTCTTATTAGGTAAACAGCTAGTCTTTCTAGGAGCGGGGATTCTTGTAGCCTGGAGATTCTATTTGTTTGATTACCGTAAATGGGCAGACTCAAAGGTACAACTAAAGATGTTTTTATTTTTACTCTTTTTGTTGCTCATTGTATTTTTACCCTTCTTAGGGCATGGTGCTAATGGGGCGCGACGTTGGATTGGATTGCCTTATGGAATGACATTACAGCCATCTGAATTTGCTAAATTAGCAGCTATTATTTGGGCGGCCTATAGTATTGATAGACATGTGAAAAAGCATGGGAGAATGTACTTGTATGAATATTATGATTGGGGTGGGAATACACGGTTACATGGACTTTGGAGTTGGTGGAATCGTGTCATAGGAAAACTAAATGCCCTGTGGAAGGCCCTGCGAGGTACACCGGGGATATTTCACCCTAACTTATTAGTGCCAGCTGTATTTACAGTTCCTTTTGTGTATGCTTTCATTACTATGTTTCAACCAGATATGGGAACAGCTGTATTAATTTTCAGTTTTCCCGTGATCATGACCTTTTGCGTAGGCTATTATAAAGGGCATAGGAAATATCTAGGTATAGCATTTGGTGTTGTACTAGCTATTGCGTATCCCTTAATTGCTTTTGTGTCCTATCGACTGGATCGGGTTCGTGCCTATTATGATCCATGGTCAGATACTACAGCTAATGGATATCAAGTGACGCAGAGTATACTGAGTGTATCAATTGGTGGTTTTTGGGGCGAAGGCTTTACAAAGGGAATTTCCAAATATAATTATTTGCCAGAGGCTCATACAGACTTTGCTTTCTCTATTTTTTCACAAGAATTTGGCTTACTAGGTGTGTGCTTGGTTATCTTTTTGTTTCTTTGGTTTACAAAATATGGACTTTCCATTGCTCGTCAATCTAGAGATTTATTAGGTCAAGTATTAGCGGTAGGTCTTACATTTTTTATTACAATTCAAGCATTTTTTAATATTGCTATGGTGGTGGGAATGCTACCAGTAACGGGGGTACCCTTACCTTTTATTAGTTATGGGGGATCCTCTTTGGTGACAAATTTTGCTGTCATAGGAATATTATTAAATATTGCGCGCCGTAATGAATGTGCACGCAAACAAATAGGAACGACACGTCATTTGCCGTCCATTGGCGAAGAAACGCGCCATCGTTTTCAACCTAAGTCTTAATGTTTTAAGTGTGATTCACACAGAAAGAGATGCACCATGAAAGATTTTATTGATGTTCACGA
>CAUVRW010000156.1:0-3453 GCA_963554425.1 uncultured Veillonella sp. | reverse complement strand
AAATATACCTTATTCATAGATAACGATTATAACGATGTTGACTACTACAAGGAGTTTCCTACTATCTATCATTTGCGCCATCATTTGATGACAGAAGGCACGAAAGATATTCGCTTGTTATTTTTGGCGATTCATCATATCTTAAAATATCGTGGAAACTTCCTGTATGGTAAAAAAGAATTTTCTGTAGATGGGGAAATTAATGAAGTAGTACGATCTACTTTATCAGAGTTAGTATTTGGTACATACATAAATAATGAAAGTGTACTTAGCGTTGTAGTATCTCTATTATTAGATAGAGGGGTAGGGCGTAGTGATACGGTAAAACAATTAGAGCCTATTATCGGGAATGGGAAAAAACTTTCTAGTATCGATAAAAAACGGTTGAAAGCGTGGGGTAATCTAATCGTTGGATTAAAAGCAAATTTACTGGACCTTTTCACCGAAGAAGATGTTGAAATAGCGGTACCAGAGGATAAAGAGTTCAAAGATATTTGTCTTAGCAAGATCATCTATGATGACGTGCGAGATGCCTATACGGAGGTATGGGGCGACAAATTTACCGTAGTGGATCAATGTAAAGTCTTACATGATATCATCGTTATTAGCTCTATTATCAAACCAGGGCAATCACTTTCAGAGGCAAAAATAGAATCCTATCAGCAACATAAGGAAGATTTAGCATTATTGAAATCTGTGCTGAAAGATGATAGAAAACTATATGACGCCATGTTTGTGGCAGACGTGGATAAAGGCGCCAACTATGTGAAATATATTAAGCAAGGGGTTACTGGAAACACATCGACTACAGAAGAAGATTTCTTCAAATACGTGAAAAAAATAGTATCCGCTTTGCCATCGACAGAAGATACGGAGATAGTATTACAAAAGATAGAAGAAGGCGTATTTTTACCGCTCCAACGAATTAGTAAAAATGGCGTAGTGCCTTATCAATTACACAAAGAAGAATTAGTGCGCATCCTAGACAAGGCTAAGGTGAACTTTCCATTTTTAAATAAAGTGGAAGATGGATTGACGGTAGCGGATAAAATTATATCTATCTTAGAATTTAAAATCCCTTATTATGTGGGGCCATTGAATCCAGCACACTCCATTGAAAATGGTGGTTTTGCTTGGGTTGTTCGTAAAGAAGCAGGACAGGTATTGCCGTGGAATTTTGAACAAAAAGTTGACGTCCAAGCATCGGCGGTTAAATTCATTGAAAACTTAACTAACAAATGTACTTATTTAATCGACCAAGATGTGTTACCTAAATATTCCTTGCTTTATGCAGAGTTTTCTTTGCTGAATGAATTGAACAATATTCGTGTCAACGATAAACCATTACCTGCAGATGTGAAACAAGCATTTATCAGAGATCATTTTATGTCCTTGCAAGACAGTAAAACAGCTACGAAAAAAGTGGTCGCAAAATATCTGTTAGATAATAACTATGTGTCACAACCGCCTATCATCACAGGCATGGACCAACAGATTGCTACGAAATTAACATCCCACAGAGATATGACTCGTATCCTAGGGGAACATTTTGACCATGTTATGGCAGAAGATATCATTCGATATATCACTATCTTTGGTGAAAGTAAAGATATGTTGCGGCAAGTGTTGAAAAACTATTATGGAGATCGTCTTACTACAGAACAAATTAAAAAATTAGGAAAACTTACCTATACAGGTTGGGGACGATTGTCTAGAAAATTCTTGTCCGATATTTGGGGCATGAAAAAGAACGATGATGATGCAGAAGCAGGTACTATCATTGAGCATATGCGTGAGGGGCAGGAGAATTTGATGCAACTATTGAGCTCTTCCTATTCTTTCATTGATGTGGTCCAAGAATATGTGACACAAGTATTGGGAGCAAAAGAAAAATCTGCCTTTGAAATGTTAGAAGACTTATCCTTGTCGCCAATGGTAAAACGGAGTGTATGGCAAACATTGCGCATCCTTGATGAAGTAGTATCGATTCGCAAAGAAATACCGAAGAAAATTTTTGTAGAAGTAGCTCGCACAAATAAAGCGGATAAAAAACGGACTCAGTCTAGAAAAGCACTGTTGGTAGAGTTATATAAACAAATTAAAGATGAAGATGTACATGTGTTGCAACAAGAATTGGAATCTAAAGAAGATTCTGCCTTGAATAGTAAAAAATTATATTTGTATTTTACGCAAATGGGCCGTTGCATGTATTCTGGGCGTAGAATCGATATTCATGAATTGCTTACCGATAAGTATGATATCGACCATATTTATCCACAAAGCTTAACGAAGGATGATAGCTGGCATAATATTGTGCTAGTTGAGAAGCAAATGAATGCAGAAAAATCAGATAATCTTGTCTTTGAGCGGGTTCAAAAACAACAAAAAGGATTCTGGAAATTATTGTGGGACCGGGGATTTATTTCTGAAAAGAAATATGATCGTTTAGTGCGAGTAGAATCATTAACCGATGATGAGTTAAATCAGTTTATCAATCGTCAACTAGTCTCTACGAATCAGTCTATTAAGGCGGTAACGACATTATTACGCCAATTGTACCCAGATACGGATGTGGTATTTTCAAAAGCAGAAAATGTATCTGATTTTAGAAGAGATTTTGGGTTTATTAAAGTACGCTCCATCAATCACCACCATCATGCCAAAGATGCATATCTAAATATTGTAGTGGGCAATGTATACCATGAAAAATTTACAAAGAACTTCTTTGCCTTTGCTAAACAAAATGGCACTCACCGAACCTATAATTTGACGAAGATGTTTGAAAAGGAAATTCGCTCAACAGAGAATAAAGATGTCATCGTTTGGGATCCGCAAATTAGCATGGATACTGTCAAAACGATGATGCGGAGTAATGACGTACGGGTGACCCAACGAGCAGTACCACAAAAAGGAGGACTCTCCGATGAAACCGTATATAAAAAAGGTATAGCCAAACGAGGTGTGTACTTGCCGCTGAAATCGTCGGATGTGCACTTAAGCGATGTAGAAAAATATGGTGGAAGAACCAAAATGACTATCGCTGAATATGTTATTTTAAAAATTGTGGATATAAAGGATAAAGAGAAGATTGAAATCTTCCCACTTCCATTATATGTTTCTAATCAAGGATGTCTTAGAGAAGATATTATTGCACTGTATAGTAAAGGCGCGAAAGACGAAAAAAAAATAAAAAGTATTGAAGTAATATATAGAGGTCTTTATATTGGTAGTTTAGTTAATATTAATGGGTTTAAATATTATTTAGGAGGAAGAACTGGAGATAAAGTCTGCGTAGATTGTGCTATAGATTTAATATTAGATAATGATAGTAGTGTTTATATTAAATTGCTGGAAAAAGTTGAATATCAGAAAGTAGAAAATCCTAAATCATTCGATATTCATACTATTACAACTACATATTTGGATAATGAAATATATGTTACAGCAGAAGAT
>CAUVRW010000155.1:0-3484 GCA_963554425.1 uncultured Veillonella sp. | reverse complement strand
GGCGATGTAGAACTAAAAGAATATGCCTCTGTATGGCAAAATGTATCTGCTCGCGGAGATGTGAATAAAATTGTGGTTGGTCGCTACTCCAACGTACAAGACAATTCTGTACTCCATGTAGACGATGACCACGCTTGTATCCTTGGGGACTTTGTAACCATCGGTCACAGCGCCATCATCCATGCGTCTACTTTGGAAGACCATGTATTAGTCGGTATGGGGGCTATCGTGCTTAGCCGTTGTCATATCGGTCGTGGTTCCATCATCGGCGCAGGTGCCCTTGTCTTAGAAGGTACAGAAATTCCTCCCTACTCCTTAGTCGTAGGTAGCCCTGCCAAAGTGATTCGTACAGATGAAAAAATGATTGAAAAAATCCATAACCAAGCTGTAAAATACAAAACATTGTGGACAAAAGAATATGGATTCTTGCCAGATGCAGATGGCGAAGTATGGGATCCTAGTCAAACTATTGTGTAAATATATAATTAAATTCAAAAAAGAGCTCTATGGCAATTGCTATACAGCTCTTTTTTTGTTTACACTTTATATCTCATTATCTCATAATAGTGCATACCTATTATCTTATAGCAGAAAATAAGTTGTTAAACGTATCTTCGCCTTTTATAAAACACTTGTTATCATTATTTTACTCTTATACACATTTAATTTGAATATCAGTCAATATAAAAACGGATATTTGACATGACAGTCCAAATATCCGTTTTTTTATGATATTAACTTAGGTAGCGTGTGTTACTCCATATACAAAACCACTTCTCCACGTTGTAGAGATTGTTGTATATCAATAATTCGTTGATTACTACTCCCTCTAAAGGCTAAGCCTGGATCTCTTAGAGCATCCACAAATTTCCCATCTACTAAAATATGGCATCGTTCTAATAAGGCTCGTTTATTAGGACACCCTATGAGTTCTTCATAAGTATAACCCGAGTAGACCCAAATTGGTTTCTGCGGCGCAACTGTTAGCACTCTATCAACTAGAGGTAGTAATCCATCTACATTTTGAAAAGGCTCTCCCCCTAATAAGGTTAATCCACTACAAGCAGGAGCACTTACATAGGAAAGTAATTTTTCAGTATCTGATTCTGTCCACTCCTCACCAGCAGAAAAGTCTTGATATTCTTCATTAAAGCAATTATAGCAACAATGGGTGCAACCCGTAACAAATAAGGATGTACGAATGCCCTCACCATTAGCAATATCATATTGTCTAAGCTGTCCATATCGCATAGTACATCCTTCTTTCATACTAGTCTTAAATGTGCATCACACGATCTTTAATTTCTTTTGTACGACCTTCATTCCAGAAGTTTTCCCCTAAGTAACCGCAGGTTCTACGAATCACCGTCAAAGTATCGCGATTCGTATTGTGGCATCGTGGGCATTCCCATTGCACATCATCATTCACAATAATCTCACCGTCAAAGCCACATTCATGGCAATAGTCAGATTTTGTATTAAACTCAGCATAGGAAATCGTATCATAAATATACTGCATCATCGTCAATAAAGCAGGAATATTATTGTTCATATTAGGGATTTCAGCATAGGAAATACAGCCACCTGTGGAGAGACGTTGGAACTCTGATTCAAAAGCAAATTTATCAAATACATTGATTTCTTCACGTACATTCACATGATAACTATTGGTGTAATATCCTTTATCAGTAATATCCGGAATCTCACCAAAACGAGCTCTATCAATGGAAGAGAAACGATTGGTTAAACTTTCAGCTGGTGTACCATATAAAGCAAAACCGATGTTGTGTTTGCTGCGCCATTCTGCTGTAGCTTCATGCAATCGTTCCATCACTTTTCTAGCAAAACGATGTCCCTCATCCGACGTATTTGATGTCCCTACAATGAGCTTTGTCGCTTCGTATAATCCAATATAACCCAAAGAAATCGTCGCATATCCACCTTCTAATAAAGGTCGAATAGGGGCCCCTTTAGGAAGACGTGCAATGGCACCATATTGCCAGTGAATAGGAGATACATCACTTGTGACATCTTTCAATAGTTCATAACGGAACAACAATGCTTTTTCAGCTAAGCCCAAGCGCTTTTCTAATATATCAAAAAAAACATCTTCCTTACTTTGTGACAAAATACCAATTTGAGGCAAGTTAAGGCTCACCACACCTATATTAAAACGACCATTGAATACATATTCTCCTCGGTCATTTTTCCAAGGAGATAAGAAGGAACGGCATCCCATAGGAGCAAATACATTGCCCTCATAGATTTCTTTCATTTTTTTCGCAGAAATATAGTCTGGATACATTCGTTTTGCTGTACATTGTGCAGCTAACTCAGTTAAATAATAGTATTCACTATGAGGGTGAATATTATGCTCATCCA
This sequence comes from uncultured Veillonella sp., assembly GCA_963554425.1. GTDB lineage: Bacteria > Bacillota > Negativicutes > Veillonellales > Veillonellaceae > F0422. The sequence continues at coordinate 1,102 of CAUVRW010000155.1, read as the reverse complement.
ATACATAAATCAGCTTAGGAAAGGCCGGTGTAATATATACATCTGCCTCATTTTTAATACCTTGTATGCGTTGCTTTAAAATCTCTTCATCAATTAAAGCAGCCTCTTTTGCTAACTCACTGGATGGATCAAAATGCATAAACAATGTAACAAAAGGAGCTTGTCCATTGGTCGTCATTAATGTATTAATTTGATACTGAATGGTTTGAATCCCATCTTTCACTTCTTTTTTCGTCCGTTGCCAAGCAATTTCTTCTGCTTTTGCTACATCTGGAGCCATACCATACACTTCGACCTGTTCTTGTAAAGTTAACTCTAGATATTTATCATAGGATTTTCTTACATAAGGCGCCAAAATGCGGTCAATCCCATTAATGCTTTGACCACCATATTGACCAGAAGCAACCTGTGCAATAATTTGTGTCGTCACCGTACATGCTACTTGGAATGATTTCGGTGTATCAATGCGTTTACCATTGATAACTGTTCCATTGGTTAGCATATCTTCTAAATTCACTAAACAACAATTGAACATAGGCTGGATGATATAATCCATATCATGAAAATGAATAGCCCCGCTATCATGTGCTTGTACAATATCTGTAGGAATTAACTTTCTGCGAGCAATATCTTTACTTACTTCGCCAGCAATCAAATCACGTTGTGTGGACACAATAGACGCATCTTTATTGGAATTTTCATCAAGAACTGCCACATTTGATTTATTCAATAAACCAAATACATCTTTATCTGTTGTATTTTCTACACGTTTGAAAGCTTGTACTGCTTTATAGTTTTCATAGGCTCGTGCTGTTGCAGGATTATTATTCTCTAGGAGTTTATAGTACACTTGATCTTCGATAGCATAGATTGTAATATTACGCCCCATTTTTTCCGCATAGGATTCGATTTCATCAGAAATTTTCAAAGCCAATCCAGGTGTATATACTCCTGTACTACTATGCATAGCCTTTTCGATAGCCACAATAATTTTTTCTTTATCGAAATCAGCAATCGTGCCATCTCTTTTTATCACGTGTATCATACTAGAGCCTCCTATTTACTAACTACACATATATAGAAAACTATATGGTGTATATTA
>CAUVRW010000154.1:0-3523 GCA_963554425.1 uncultured Veillonella sp. | reverse complement strand
GACTATTAACACCAAAGCAAGTTAACATAGTAGATCAATATATTGAAAGTTTAGGGCTTCCAGTATCTCATTTGATGGAACAAGCAGGACGATCTGTGTTTGAGATCGTACATAGATATATACAAGAAATAAAGGGGCCTAAGGGAGTTTTATTTCTTTGTGGCATTGGCAATAACGGTGGTGATGCCTTAGTGGCAGCACGTTTTCTCACAGAAGTGCCTGAAGTGACTCCTTATGTTGTTGTGTTAGGTAAGCCCAAAGACGGCTCTTCATTGTTTCAACAACAATGGAAAGTAGTAAATACCTTAAAAGATACTATTACGATTGTGACTGATGAGATGATGCAGTCTAATGGGAGTCTAATACCCTCCCATATATTACGAGATGTAAGCATTGTGGTAGATGGTGTGTTTGGCACAGGCTTTCACGGTGTATTACCAGAACAAATAGCATCTATTTTTGAACAATGTAAGGAATGGCGATCTAATAGCGAGACAAGAAAATGTATTGCCATTGATATTCCTAGTGGTGTAAATGGCTTAACAGGAAATGCTGACATCTCTTCATTCATAGCAGATGAAACAATTACGTTGTTAGCTCCCAAAGTGGGAATGCTTTTCTATCCGGGAAGAGAACATGTAGGACATATGAGTATCGGCAGTATCGGATATCCTTTTCCGCATCATGCATTGTGGAAATCGGATCATAATTGGACAGAAATCTATTGGAATAACGCAGAGTCCTTGCATGTAGATTCCCGTTCTCCAATTGCTCATAAAGGAACTAATGGTCACGTCTATATTGTGGGGGGATCTCCAGGGATTTATGGGGCACCTATATTAAGTGCTGAAGGAGCTTTACGCAGTGGAGCTGGAAAAGTCACTATACTGTCTGGTACAAATGAGTTAGATGCATTGCGGTCCTTGAGTCGCCCTGAAATGATGATATGTAGTAGTGATGTAGAACAACTAGATGGGAATAGTACAGTAGTCATTGGCCCTGGTGGTGGCAGAAGCAATAGTGATAAGAAACATTTACTTCAATGGATGCAATCTGTTACAGAAAGCCACATGGTAATTGATGCAGACGGACTTATGGCGGTTGCTAGTCATCTATCAGTGTTAAAACAGTGCTCCTGTGCATTAGGTAAAGAAGAGCGTGTGGTTGTCCTAACACCACATCTAGGTGAATTCTCTGCGCTTACAGGAAAAAGTATAGGAGAGCTTAATAAAGATCCTATTGGATATGCTAGTACATTTGCGAAGGAGCATAGTGTATATGTTATCCTAAAAGGACAACCAACGATTCTGGCGACTCCATTTGGTAGAGTATACATAACGACAACAGGTAACCCCTATATGGGAACTGGGGGTATGGGTGATGTATTGGCTGGTGTTATTGGTTCTATGTTAAACCAAGAACAAAACCCTATACATGCTATAAATATTGCTATATATGCACATAGTCGTGCTGGAGATCTAGCACTAGAGGATTGTGGTCCAGGCTTTACTCCTACAGAGGTAGCACAACGAATTGGTCGTGTACTACGAACGATCGATGGATACAAGCCAGTTTTACCACTGTAATAACTGTTGTAACACATAAAGGTTAGAAAGTATTTAACTATGAAAAAAACAATATATAAATATCTGCTCTTGTTAGGCGTGTTGGTGGTAGCACTACTAAGTCTAGTGGGCTGTGGAAAAGAACTTTCACAGGTGAATGCAAACGTTGCAAAGACAGAAGTCAGTCAATCTATGCAAGCACCAACGGGAACCATGAAGGTTCATGTATTGGATATCGGACAAGGAGATGCAATTTTGCTCCAAATTGGAGATAAGTTTTCTATGATTGATACCGGTGATATTGAACATAGACCACAGGTGGTAGCCTTATTAAAAAAATATGGTGTGAAAGAATTAGAAAATGTCATTTTGACACATCCTCATGCGGATCATATTGGTGGTTTCTATGCCATAGCCAAAGCAATCCCTATTAAACATGTCTATGATAATGGTATCGAAATCGATAGTGGAACCTATAGAACCTATCTAAAAACAATAGATACAAAACAGATTCATCGTGAAACACTCCATACAGGTGATCGTTTAGATTTAGGGAATGGAGCGTATTTTGAGGTTTATGCCCCATGGAAAGGGGACGTGATGACTGATAAAAAAGGGGAAGTTCATCAAAATAATAACTCCATTGTAGGTAAGCTGACATTTGGTAAATTTTCTATGCTTATGACTGGTGATGCTGAAAAAGAAGAAGAAGCACGCCTTATCAAAGAGCAAAATACGAAAATGTCTAGTAAAATCTTAAAAGTTGGACACCATGGTAGTAATGGTTCTAGTCAAAAAGATTTTATCCGTTCTGTTCGACCAGAAGCCGCTGTTATTTCTGCAGGTTTGCATAATTCTTATGGACATCCAGGGGAGAAAGCCATGGCACGTTTATTGGAAGAACATGTAGATATCTATCGTACAGATACGATGGGAACTATTACCATTCGTACAAATGGGACAGATTATGATATCCAACGAGAACGATAATAGATTGTACGTATAAGTATCTAAATTAGGGGAGGTATAACAATGAAAAACATTTTAATTGTAACAGGTCATACCCATGAAGAAAGTTCTGTGGCAAACAAAGAGATTCTGGCCTTGCTTAAAGAAAGATATCCTAATGCCGACTTTGATCGTTTGGAACTGCTTTATGGAGATTACAAGATCAATGTAGAAGCAGAACGTGAAAAACTGTTATGGGTGGATACGATTGTGATCCAGTCTCCTCTATTTTGGTACTCTTTGACATCACTTATTATGAGATGGTTTGAAGAAGTGTTTGCTTATGGTTGGGCTTATGGAGCAGATACTTATGCAGTAGCCGGTAAGGATATGGTCGTTGGTCTTACAGCTGCTTGTGGAAATGATGAATATGCCTTGCATGGTGATAAAGGCATTACCATTGATGAAATATTTAAAACCTGTGAAGCTACTTGTAAGTTCTGCAAAATGAATTTTAAAGGTGGTGTCTTCACTGGCAATATGCTATATACAGGTGAAGATGCACAGCTACAAGTGATTCATACACAAGCAAAAGAGCACTATGAACAATTAGTTCAGTATATAGAAGCTTAAGGAAGGTATAGGTCACATACTATTGCACTAGATTAAATACGGTGTATAATTTACATTATTAAGACAGTCATTGATACAGGAATGAGGAACATGAATATAATTGTAACAGGCGGTGCCGGTTTCATTGGATCACATCTAGTAGATCGATTGATTCAAGAGGGACATCGTGTACTTGTCATTGACAATTTAAGCAGTGGATTGCGAACATTTGTAAATGAACAAGCTGAATTTTTAGAACTAGATATACGAGATACAAAGATATATGATGTGTTTACAAACTTTCAACCGGACTATGTATTTCATGAGGCAGCGCAAACAGTAGTAGCAGAATCCATGGTACATCCAACAGAAGATTGTGATATCAATCTAATGGGACT
>CAUVRW010000153.1:0-3525 GCA_963554425.1 uncultured Veillonella sp. | reverse complement strand
AGGAGGAGCATTCGATGTCAGAGTTTGCAAAAATTAAAGTTATTGGTGTTGGTGGTGGCGGCGGAAATGCCGTATCTCGTATGATTGGCAGCGACTTGGAAAATGTGGATTTTCTAGTGGCTAACACAGAAACACAAGCCTTAGATGGTACTAATGTACCTGTTCGTATCCAAATCGGTGAGAAAGCTACTAAAGGCTTAGGCGCTGGTGCTAATCCAGAAGTAGGCCGTGAAGCAGCTGAAGAAAGTCGCGAAGATATTCTAAAAGCATTGCAAGGCGCTGATATGGTATTCGTAACTGCTGGTATGGGTGGTGGTACTGGTACTGGTGCAGCTCCTGTAGTAGCAGAATGTGCTCGTGAAGCTGGCGCATTAACAGTAGGTGTTGTAACAAAACCATTCGGCTTTGAAGGTAAAAAACGTAAAGAACAAGCTGAACGCGGTATTGAAGCATTAACTGGTAAAGTTGATACAATCATCACAATTCCAAATGACCGTTTGTTGGGTATTATTGACCGTAAAACATCTTTAAAAGATGCATTCTTGACTGCTGATGAAGTATTACGTCAAGGTATCAAAGGTATTTCTGACTTAATTACAAAACCAGGTTTAATCAACCTAGACTTTGCTGACGTAAAAACTATCATGACGAACCAAGGTGAAGCCTTGATGGGTATCGGCGTAGGCGAAGGTGAAAATCGTGCTGTAGATGCTGCAAAACAAGCAATCAATAGCCCATTATTGGAAACTTCCATTGACGGCGCAAAAGGTATTTTGTTAAACATTACTGGTAGCGAAGAATTAAGCTTATTTGAAATCAATGAAGCAGCAGAAATTATTTCTGAAGCAGCGGATCCAGAAGCAAATATTATCTTCGGTTCTGTTATCGATGAAAATGTTGGTGATAAAGTATTCATTACTGTTGTTGCTACTGGTTTTGGTGACCAAGGTTCTTCTAATGGTTTTGCTCGTAAAAGCCCATTTGGTGTTACAGGAAACTCTCCAGACGTACCAGCTTTCATGAAACGATAAGATTCTCATACAAGGAGGATATTATGAAGAAAATCATAGTAGCCACAGCAGTGTTAGCTGCCTTTAGTGCTTCTGCATTTGCAGCTGCTGTTCCCGTGACAAATATTAATGCTGGTGAAACAAAAGTAGCCGCTGAATATTCTCTATCTAAAAAAACAGCACAAGACACAAAACGCAAAGATGGTTTTGGTGTATCTGCACAGCAAGGTATATCCGATAATTTAGCTGCACAATATTCTTTTAATAAAGTGCATCGTACTGGAACAGATATCAAAGATCATCAATTAGCCGGTGCCTATGCGGTACATCCTAATATCAATGTCTATGGCGCTGGTACCTATGTAGATATGGGACCAAAACAAAATGGGTTTGGTTATCAAGCAGGCGTGATTGGACATACTCAATTAGCTGATAAAATTGAAGGCTTTGCTAAAGTAGGTTTTGGTAATGATATTAAAGGAACTTACCAAGTAGGAGCTTCCTATGGATTGCGTCCAGATATTGATTTGAATGTATATTACCAATACGATCAATATAATATGAATCAAAATAAAACTGATGTAAAAGGATTACATGCAGGTGTAGGGTATACTTTCTAATTTGAAAGTACCCTATCAGTTGTACTAGTTTGCATCATGTGAGGACTGTAGTGTAAGAGTGTAAACTCTGCATTACAGTCCTTTTGATTTTATTATGTGATATATATGAGTAGGCAATCACTGTATGTAAACAATTAATTTGAAAAATAGGTTGACTATCTACAGTTTGATTAATTATAATAAAGGTGTAACAGAATGTAAGAATCATGTAAGCTTGTAAGATCCAGTATAACCCATGCTATGGGGGAGGAGGCACTATGCATACACTATGTAAGGGCTTGACAAGTGTAAGGGAAATTCCTAATACCGTGATTGTACGTAATGTACAATTTAAACGAACTACAAGATCACCACAGTTACAAATTAACTATACCCCAAGAAAGCAAGAACATATAGTGACTGTTTGTAATTCGAAAGGCACTTTGGTGTCCACGATGTTAGAACGGTTCGATTCCGAAGGGAATCACCATGATGAAGTTTCATTGGGAGAAATGCCAAAGGTTTGGCCAGGTGAATTGAAAGATAAAACAAGAACAAAGTTCGTGTTTACACCGGCATCCATTCTCGAATTTGCTGATGCTATTCAGGATGATAATCCTATATATCGAGAAGAAATTCCTGTAGTACCGGAACTAATGGTTTTATCACATATGGCACATCATGTGTTAGATGAAGCAATGTTACTTCAATTAGATATTACTTTTTCTGCACCGTTTTATGGTGGAGATGTTATTTCTGTAGAAAAACTTATGATCCATTCGGAAAAGCATACGCAAATTGGTGAGTGTGAATTAGTCGGCACTCATGGTGGGCGTGCCCGCTGTAAATGGATTTATGAAGAGGAGTTAGCGAATGTTACAGACTAGAGATTTGACAAAAATGGCGTTATTAGTGGCATTAGCCTGTGTAATGGCACAATTATCGATTCCAAACCCAATGGGCGTGGGAATGATTTCTTTAATTACTATTGCCTTATGTTTGATTGGCTTATTGTTACCACCAAAACAAGCGTTTTTGACATTATTAGTCTATGTACTGTTAGGAGCAGTTGGATTACCTGTATTTACTGGATTTACTGGTGGTATGGGAAAAATACTGGGCCCTACAGGCGGATTTATTTTGATTTGGCCTATCGCTTATACTGCGGTTAGTTGTTTAAAGGGAACAGAAAAAAGTTTCCTTCGATATGCTGTAGTAGCTACGGTAGTGAGTATTGTGATTACCTATGTAGCGGCAGTGCCGTACTTCATGTCTGTTGCAAGCATACCGTTCACTGCTGACGGATTGCAAAAAGCTTTGGGTATTTTGTTCTATCCATTTGTAATCGGTGATATTGTAAAAGCAATTTTATCTGCATGGATTGCTACAAAAATTAAATTCTAAACATTTATGTAGAATGGCGATCAAATTCGTTTGGATTTGGTCGCTTTTTTTGTGTGATGATGTCAACCGAGGTCTTATATCAATTAATCATCGTTTAAAAGTGTTTTATTTAGGCAATTCAGGTAAGAAATTGTGAATATAGGTATGTAAAAATATAATAGACTCCTGTTTTTACAAGTTTACTATATCGAATTGATATACATGATATAGTGGTTTTTGTTGAAATAAACTACAATATGTTGTAAACTGATTCTAGTGAGACCTATAAAGGGTAATATATAGTGTCAATCTAAAAGTAATATATTAGATTGGTAGACACTTTACTAAGTGTTTGAAGAAACTAGTAATTGTTTTAGCACCTATAAATGTCTAGACACTAAAAGATACGTACGAATTTTCTACATGTGTAGATATAGAATAGACAGAGCAGACATTGCTCTTTTTATATGTCTAAATCTTGATTTAAATATGCATTGCATATGTTGATATTTTGTTTATACATGATATGTATA
>CAUVRW010000152.1:0-3544 GCA_963554425.1 uncultured Veillonella sp. | reverse complement strand
TAAGTTATATTTCCAACGACATGCTTGTGTACAAGCACCACGGTTTGCATCACGGTTGGTCATATAGTTACTCAACAAGCAACGTCCAGAGTAAGAAATACACATAGCGCCATGGACGAAGGCTTCGATCTCGATATCTGCTTTTTCACGCATGGTTTTGATATCTTCGATGCTCACTTCACGAGCTACCACAACACGAGCTGCTCCTTGTTCTTTCCAGAACTCTGTTGTTAAATAGTTTGTTGTATTTGCCTGTGTGCTCACATGCAATTCTAATCCTGGAGCCACACGTTTCGCCAACAAGAAAATACCTAAATCGGCAACGATGATAGCATCCACTTTGATACTTTCCAAGAATTGTAAGTACTCTTCTAAGCCTGTTAAGTCCTCATTGTGAGGAATAATATTACAAGTAACATAGATTTTTTTGCCATGGCTGTGTACAAATTCTACAGCCTCTTTCAATTGGTCATTGTCAAAGTTAGAGCTTGCTGCGCGCAATCCAAAAGCACGGCCTGCACAATATACGGCATCTGCTCCATAGCGGATGGCCATTTTTAATTTATCCATATTACCAGCTGGGGCTAGTAATTCCATATGTCGTTTTGTCATAGTTTATCCTTTCCATACACTGACACTCATGCCATCTCCCATAGGGTAGATGGTGGTGTTGTAGTGTTCTTTTTGTTCTACATAAGTTAAGTACTCTTGCAACCTCTTCACAATAGTTTTAAAGCGACGTGGCGGTTCTTTATCTCCCCGCACATAGCCACGGAATAACACATTATCTGCTAAAACTACAGCATTATCAGCTAATTTCGGCTCGATCAATTCCAACTGCTTTAAATACTGCCCTTTGGGACCATCTAAGAATACTAAGTCAAAGGGTCCCTCCACAGTCTCTAATAGTTCCGTAGCATCACCTTTTAGTAAGGTAATTTTGTCCGCATAGTCCGATTGTGAGATAAAGTGAGTAGCCATACCATGACGCACATCATCTAATTCCATGGTGATGAGCTCCCCCTCTTTATCCATATGTTTTGCCAATAACAATGACGAATAACCAATGGCAGTGCCCACTTCCAAGACACGTTTCGGTTTGTACAAGCCGATTAAGTCTTCAAAGAGTTCTACTTCCGATTCTCGCAAAATTGGCACATCATGCAAGAGCGCATAAATGCGTTGTTCATTTAAAATCTCTTTAATTTTCATAAATTTGATCCACTATTTTTAAATGTTCTTCATAGGTTTTTGTGAAATGATGGTGCCCCTCTTTGTCAGCCACAAAGAATAAATACTCTGTCGGTGGCGCATAGAGAACAGCCTCCATGGATTTGATACCTGGGTTTGCAATTGGCCCCGGTGGCAATCCTTTATGAAGGTATGTATTGTATGGGCTTTCTAGTTTTGTATCCTCAATCGTAATGAGCGGTTTTGGATACCCTAGAATATATTGGATACTAGCGCAAGATTCAAGAGGCATGCCCGTTTTTAAACGTTGGCGGAATACAGCCGCAATGATGGGACGATCTTCATCGAACTTGGCTTCTTTTTCTACCAATGATGCTAATGTGATGAACTCAAAAATAGTCATCCCTTGCGCTTCAATATCTTGTCGCATTTTTGGCGTTAATTGACGATTCATTTCATCCGCCATGATGGCCATTACATCTTCTGCTTTGCTCCCTACAGGAATCTCATAAGTGCTAGGGAACAGGAAGCCTTCTACACGATACGTAACAGGCTTTGTACCCACCATGTACTCATAGGGCGTATAGGTCTTGCCGTATTCCATGAAAGCATATTGCGTATCGATACCTTGTTCTTCAATGCGTTTTCCAATTTCACCAATGGTAAACCCCTCAGGAATTGTAAGCTTCACCGTTTGTAATCGCCCTTGTTGGAGTAATCCAACAATCTCACTCAAGCTAGAGTGATGAGGAATTTGGTAATACCCATGTTGTAATTTATCCATGGCCCCCGTCAAACGCAAGGCTGCACGGAACACCGCAGGTGATGTGATGAGACCTCTTTCATAGAGCACATCGCCAATCTCCGCACCCGTTTGGTTCTCACTAATGACAACCGTTTCTACCTCTTCCTTTGACCCTCCAGTCCAAGGAATATAATACATACCTGCTAGCACACCAAATACAGTGACCAACAGAATCGCTACACATCCGTAGATGTATTTTACATATTGTTTCACAGCAATCTCCTTTTCAATGAATACTATATTATACCATTTTAGGAGTGTATATAGCAATTTTTCTATATAGCATAGATCAATCTAGGGACTACACTCACCTATACTATATGGCACCACTGCGAAAGTTCTATTAACCTCAGGTCTCCACTGCTCCTTTACACAAACCTTACCATACAGAAAAAGGACTGTAACCACACTGCCTATCGGCAATCTGTTACAGCCCCTACTAGCGATTAGTCCATTTCTTCGTATAATTTAATGACTGCATCGAATTCTTCATCAGTTGGAGCCACGTAAACTTGTTCTCCTTCTTCTTCATCAATGCGCGCAATAATCACTTCTGGTTCATCATGTTCAGTGTCTTCTTCTGGAGGAAGAGATACTAAAATAGCAAATGCTTTTCCATCATGTTGAATGAGCATTTCTTCTTCATAGTACATTTCTTCTCCATTTTCGTCTTCAATGACAATCACAGATACTTCACCTTCGTAACCTTGTTCGATCATGGTAACCTCCTTATGAACGACTATCTAAATAGCCTTGTAAAATGACAACTGCTGCCATCTTATCAATGACTTCTTTCCGTTTTTTACGACTTACATCAGCAGCAATTAAAGATTTTTCTGCCATCACTGTAGATAGACGTTCATCCCAAAATACAACTGGCGTGGAGATGACTTCTTGCATCTTTTCCACAAAGGCTTCCGTTTTTTCAGCCCGGTCTCCTTTGGTGCCATTCATATTTTTGGGCATGCCTACCACAATAGTGTCTACCTCGTATTCACGGATTAACTCCGCAATGCGCTGAAAGTCTTTTTCATGAGACGTGCGGCGAATGGTTTCGATACCTTGCGCTGTAATATATAGCGCATCACTGCATGCGACACCAATCGTCCGACTTCCCACATCGAGTGCCATAATTCGCATTATAATTGTTTCGCTTTCACATACTCTTTTACAAGTTCTTCAATGAGCTCATCTCGTTCGATGCTACGAATGTCTTTCCGAGCATTGTTATAACTTGTAATATACGTTGGATCTCCCGAAATGAGATATCCTGTGATTTGACTAATCGGGTTATACCCTTTTTCCACTAATGCTTGAAACACATGTTGGAATACTTCTTCTGGCGTTAACGGCGTAGTTTGTACCGGTTTAATCACCATTGTTTTATCTGAAAGATTCATACAATCCCTCCTTATTATGAGTTTTCTACTGAAAGTCTCATCTATCGTAAGCTTATCCAACCATGGATTGGATAGCTGCTTTACCTGCTGCTAAGGCTTGGTCCATCGCTGCTGGATCTTTACCACCAGCTTGTGCCATATCTGGACG
>CAUVRW010000151.1:0-3546 GCA_963554425.1 uncultured Veillonella sp. | reverse complement strand
CATATTGACAACCTTTGAGAATATAGATTTTTCTTGAATCGCTCTAGTAGATACGGTATAATAACAATATATAGTCATTAATAATGTATTTAATTATATACTACAAGGAGGCCCATTATGCCATTAGTATCTACGAAAGAGATGTTTGAGAAAGCCTATGCTGGCGGCTATGCCATTGGTGCGTTCAATGTCAACAACATGGAAATTATCCAAGGTATTGTGGATGCGGCGAAAGTGGAGCAAGCTCCATTGATCTTGCAAGTATCTGCAGGGGCTCGTAAATATGCTAAACCTGTGTATTTAACTAAACTGGTGGAAGCGGCTTTAATCGATACGGATCTTCCTATCGCTTTGCATTTAGACCATGGTGATGATTTTGAAATCTGTAAAGACTGCATAGACAGTGGTTTTACTTCCGTTATGATTGATGGTTCTAAACATCCATTTGAAAAAAATGTGGAACTCACAGCCCGTGTAGTGGAATATGCTCATAAACATGGCGTGGTAGTAGAAGGCGAGTTAGGTCGTCTAGCAGGTGTGGAAGATGATGTAAATGTTAGTGAAAAAGATGCCTTGTTCACAGATCCAGAAGAAGCAGCTGAGTTTGTTCGTTTAACTGGGGTTGATTCCTTGGCCATTGCTATTGGTACAAGCCATGGGGCTTATAAATTTAAAGGTACTCCATACTTAGACTTTGACCGTTTACAACGAGTAGGCGAATTGTTGCCAAACTTCCCAATCGTATTGCACGGTGCATCTTCTGTACCACAAGCATTCGTAGAAAAATGTAATTCCTTCGGTGGCGCTATTCCAGGTGCACAAGGGGTACCAGAAGAAATGCTTCGTAAAGCCGCTACAATGGCAGTGTGCAAAATTAATATTGATACAGACTTACGCTTAGCGATGACTGCAAGCATTCGTGAAGTATTAGCAAATAATCCTGCTGAATTTGACCCTCGTAAATATTTGGGACCTGGCCGTGAGGCTATCCAAGCTATGGTGCAACATAAAATTAAAAACGTATTAGGTTGCAACAACAAAATTTAATTTGATTTGAGAAAAGCTGGCATGCCTTTAGGGTGTGTCAGTTTTTTTGCACACGAAATGGAAAATATTTGTTTTGTCTTATAGCCTTAATATGTAGTATACAAAAAGGACTGTATCACATGCCTAGGCATGTGATACAGTCCTTTAGTTACGTTAGTTGTATATCGTCGGTGGGAATCACCGCTCTAATATAGCTTCTCGCTTTTCGATATACCGTACTAACAAGACACTATCATGTGAATGATTTGTCAATGGAAAAATGAGTGTGTTAAGGGATTTCTTTAAAATATTCCGGCAAGGGTGCCTGCAATGCCATCCATTCTTGTGTCATGGGATGGATAAAGTAAAGCTCTGAGGCATGCAAGCATTGTTTAGTTTGCCACGTTAAGGAGCCTCCATATAAATCATCGCCTGCTAGTGGGTATCCTAAAGTACTAAGGTGGACTCGAATTTGGTGAGTCCGGCCCGTGTGCAAATAACAGCGCACATGAGTATGATGTGGATGTCGTTGGACGACGGTTATATCTGTATGGGCAGGTTGCCCCAATAGATGAGCACAACGTTCAATAATGCTACCTTCTAGGCGAGCGATGGGAAAATGAACGGATAATTGATCAATAGGAATGATACCATCGGTGATGGCATCGTACACTTTTTGAATACGTGTATGTTGCTTAGTGAAAGCATGTTGAACTAATGCATTCTTAGCAATGATAACGAGACCTGAGGTATCTTTATCCAATCGATGGATGGGATGAAAGCTAGCATCCATGAAGTGCTCTTCAAAGTATGCCAATACACCGTTGGCAAGTGTGTGATATCTTTCAGAGGAAGTAGGGTGCATAAGCATGCCCATAGGTTTATTGATGACCAGTAGATGGTCGTCCTCGAAGACAATGTCTAAGTCCATTGGCGTGGGATCGATATGTGAAGTTTTGGTAAGGTATACTTTCACAGAATCACCAGGATGTAATAGGCTATCCCAAGAAGCAGGTGTGTCATTCACAAGGAAGGAACCTTCACGACGAAGACGACGGCGCATAGCCTGCGATACCTTTTGCTCTCGAATAGCTTGGTTCATGGAGCAAGGTGAATGATCCATTGAAAGTGTGAAATATAAAATTGGGTACATAAGACTCCTTGTTATATTTGTAACCAGTTAATAAAATATCTACATTTCTTTTATCATATCATAAGCTAGGATAGATACGATACTTGTTAATAAACAATTTATAAATAAAAAATATCTTTCTTATAAACCCTGTTTATGTCTAGCTAATTTCAACGTTTAGGAGTATAATGAGGTATACAAATGTCTATTCCATAAGGTGTTAAGGCTGAAATAGACAAAGTTGAGGAGGGTTTATAATGAAACAAATACGTTCGCTATTAGTAGCAAACCGTGGAGAAATTGCCATTCGTGTACTTCGTGCATGTAACGAAATGGGCATTCGCACAGTGGCTATTTATTCCAACGAAGATGCACTTTCATTACATCGTAATCAAGCAGATGAATCCTATTTAGTAGGGGAAGGTAAAAAACCGGTTGATGCATACTTAGATATTGAAGATATTATTCGTATTGCCAAGGAACATGACGTAGATGCGATCCATCCAGGGTATGGCTTCCTGTCTGAAAATGCACATTTTGCACAACGTTGTGAAGAAGAAGGGATTACTTTCATCGGTCCTAAAGTAGAACATTTAGTGATGTTCGGGGACAAAGTAAATGCTCGTATTCAAGCAAAAAAAGCAGATATACCTATGATTCCTGGTAGTGATGGTCCATTGAAAGACTTTGCAGAGTTAGAAGCATTTGCTGAGAAATATGGCTATCCATTAATGATCAAAGCTGTTAATGGCGGTGGCGGTCGTGGTATGCGTGAAGTGACAAAATATGAAGAACTTCGCGATGCTTATGATCGTGCAAAATCGGAAGCAAAAATGGCTTTTGGTGATGATGATGTGTACGTAGAAAAATTAATTGTAGAACCGAAACATGTCGAAGTACAAATCATCGGTGATGAACATGGTAATATCGTGCATTTACATGAACGTGATTGTTCCATCCAACGTCGTCATCAAAAAGTAGTAGAAGTAGCACCAGCATTTGCCTTGTCTCGTGATTTGCGTGACCGTATTTGTGCAGCCGCTGTGAAAATCATGAAACACGTGAATTATGTCAGCGCTGGTACAGTAGAATTCTTGGTAACCGCTGATGGAAACTTCTATTTCATTGAAGTTAACCCTCGTATCCAAGTAGAACATACAGTAACAGAAATGATTACAGGTATTGACATTGTGCATACGCAAATTCGTATTGCCGAAGGTCACGAATTGCACAGTGAAGCGGTAGCCATTCCTGCACAAGAAAATATTCGTTGTGAAGGGGTAGCCATTCAATGTCGTATTACCACAGAAGATCCAAATAATCACTTCATGCCAGATACAGGTAAATTGATTACATACCGTAGCTCTGGTGGTTTTGGTATTCGTTTA
>CAUVRW010000150.1:0-3554 GCA_963554425.1 uncultured Veillonella sp. | reverse complement strand
ATGGGTGCATTACGTCACTTACAATATGATCCATTAGAGCCAACAACAATTATGGCTGGTGTGGGTGCATATAAAGGTGAAGCTGCCTTAGCATTAGGTATTGCACATTACAAAAATGAGTCTACCTTATTCCATGCAGGCGCATCTATCGGTAGCCGTGGTGATGAATTAATGGCGAATGCAGGTGTGAGCTGGAAATTTGGATCCCGTGCAGATGAAACAGCAGTAAAAGACACATTCCGTCAAGGTCCTATCAGTTCTTCTTATACTTTACAAGATAAAGTATCAGCTTTAGAAGCACAAAACCAAGTGCAAAAAGATGAAATTAATAACTTAAAAGCACAATTAGCGGAAGTACTTCAATATGTTAAGAAAGGTTAATCTTTCTTATAGAGGTATGCTTCTTAGAAGAATGAAGTAGAAATCTGTGAACTAAGATACAAGGGCTGCAATGGATATGTAATAACATATTGTATTGCAGCCCTTTATCAATTTTGTATAATTCATGCAATTTATTGATAAAATATTAGTGTATATCGAAAATTATAGTATACAAAAGGTATCGATATAGTGTATAATATGTATTATTGACTTACACTTATACTAAACGAGAATTATATTATGTAATGTTTGAAATGGGAGAATAACATTGAAAAAAGCAATTTTAACAGCAGCATTATTAGTAACAGTAGGCTCTAGCTTTGCTATGAGCGATGAATTGTATAGCCAAAAGAATCCAGCAAACGTAACAGGCGTAGCTATGGGCTATGAATTAGTAGCACCAATGCAAGAAACAGTGGTAGCTGTAGAAGATTTGGGCAAAGTATTGGAACGTGCTCATGAAGTTCGTCAAGGTTTGGTAAAACGCCAAGTAGCTGGTGAACGTTTGACAGATCGTCAAGATCGTTTTGTTAAACATGATGTAAACCAAGACTTCCTTACTGTATTAGATCGTAACTTAACTAACCGTGTGGAATTCTTCAAACGTGCTCATAACTGGAATGGTGATAATAAATACGAACATTCTGGTAACTATGAAACATTCCTTAATAAACATAATGAAAAGGCTACAGAAGCTGTAAATGGTTACAGCAATAGCTATGGTTGGAATGTATTACGCAATGTGCGTCAAGATGCATTATCCAATGTAAAAGCAGTATTGGATCAACAAGGTGAAGCTGTTCGTGGCGAAGATATTGCAAAAGCAATTCTTGCGGCAGCAAGCAACAATGCAATGACTGTAAACAATGAAGAACTTCGTTACTACATTAACGAACTTGTTTGGTACACTGCAAAACAAACAGTAAAAGAAACAAATAAACAACTATCTCATGTTTTAAAATAAGATGAACTAGTGTAGAGTGGATATGCTCGATAATAAAGGAGCCATAACAAACCCAGTAGGGAATGTTGTGGCTCCTTTGCTGTGTACGCTTATAGGGATTGAGTGTCTTAGTCTATGGTGATGGGGATTGTATTAATAAGTTGTAAGTATTACATCAAGATGCTATGGTCTGTGTGATGAGTTTTTAGTATGAATATACTGTTATAGCCATCAGTTATGGTATAATAAAAGATAGATTGAGTAGAATATGATTCAGTACGTTATATAGGAGATACAACTTTGAAATATTTAGTATTATCAACAGCATTACTACTGACAGTAGGCACTAGTTTTGGCATGAGTGAAGATATTTTCGGTCGTCAACATCCATCTGAGGTGACAGAAGTGGCGAAGGGCTATCATTTATTAGCGACTATGCCAGAAACTAAGGAAGCTATTGATGACTTGGTTCGTACTTTTGATGGAGAACAAGCGCCAACGGTGACGAAGGAATCTATCCAAGGCATGACAATAGATGAGTTAGCTAAGTCTGTGAAAGGCAACGATTCTGCGATTCCTACTGCGGTAGTGTCACGCATCACAGCAAAACCAGTTCATGGCATTACCATGGAGGAGTTATTGACAGCGTTGCAAGAAAAAGGTCAAGATAAAGTGACTGTGTATGATGGAGCTCAAGTGCTATCCATTTTGGATACTAAGCTTACCAAGCGTTTACGATTCTTTAAACGCATTCACAATTGGCATGGAGATAATCAACTAGATCGTTCTAACCGTCACGAAGAAGCGGCGGCGTTGGCGGCGAATGAGAAGGCAGAAAAAGGCAGCTATGCGTGGTACGTGTTGAAAGACTTACGCCATGATATTTTGGCAAATGTCGAGCAAGCCATCCAAGCGAAAGGCAATGCGTTAACAGGTGAAGATATTGCGATGGCAATTTCCAGTGCAGCAGACAGCAATGCGAAATATGTGAAGAGCGAAGAGCTTCGCTATTACATCAATGAACTCGTGTGGTACTCTGTAACAGAGACAATAAAACAACTAGGTAAATAATCGTTACCAGAAAGGACGATGACTATGCAAGAGATTGTAGTGGGCGGTTTATATCGTCATTTTAAAGGTATGTTATATTATGTCATCGACATTGCCATCCATTCCGAGACGGATGAGCCTCATGTGGTGTATCAACAGCTCTACGGTGAACGTAAAACCTTCGTGCGCCCTTTGGTGATGTTCGCTAGCGAGGTGGACCATGAGAAATATCCTGATGTAGAACAGAAGGACCGCTTTCAGTTGGTGAACGGTTGGGATGAAGAGCAGCATTTGCGCTGAGGAGGACCAGATGGACAAGAAATATTTTTTCTTTGATATCGATAATACCCTAGCGGTCTGGCCGGATGGAGTGATTCCTGAAAGTGCCCAGTACTCCTTGGATTATTTGCAGGACAAAGGGCATCACGTGGCACTCGCTACAGGCCGTTTACAGGCGGATGCTATGCGCTTTGCGAAAATGGCGAAGACGCCGAACTTTGTGGCTGATGGGGGCTATAGTATTACAGAAGATTACGAAGTGCAATGGATGCAAGGCATGGATCGGGACCGCTGTGTGCAATACCTCAACTATTTGATAAAACATAACGTGCCTTGGGGGGTGACCCACAAGAATGACTTCGTCCGTATTACCCCCTATGAAAGTGTCCTTAACTGGGATATGCAATGGGATATGATGAAAACGCAGGTAGTGCCGGAATTAGTGCCGGAAGATATTGAGCACTTTTACAAGGTCTACGCGTTTATCACGGAAGAAGAGGAACAACGCCGTGGCATCGTGCATATGACGAAGGATCTCATCCGCTATGGAGAGGGATGCATGTTGTTTGAACCAATGGACAAAGCCTATGGGATTCGGAAAATGATCGATGGCTTTGGGGCATCCTACCAAGATGTCATCGTTTTCGGCGATGGCTATAACGACCTGTCCATGTTCCGACCGGATTGGCTGAACATTGCTATGGGGAATGGACGTGATGCCCTGAAAGAAAAAGCGGATTACGTTACAGCAGCCTGCCATGACGACGGGATTTATAAAGCATTGCAGCATTTTGGATTTATACCAAAGCAGTTTTAGTATGAATGAAGTAGATACTATACTTTCAGCATAACTATATGAAGCGGTTTGAACATCAAAATTAGTTATAGTATAATAAAGCGT
>CAUVRW010000149.1:0-3627 GCA_963554425.1 uncultured Veillonella sp. | reverse complement strand
AGGCCTTCGATTTCAAAGATATAATATCTATCTTCTGGCAATTCCACCAAATCTTGTCTTGGCACTTTAATTTCTTGTTTACCTAAACGTTCAACAGCAGTGCGATCAGGTAATTCTTTGAAAGTAGCCAAAATAAACTGTTTATGAAATTTAGCAGATGTAATATGGTATGGTTCACCATTGATGTAGCACACATCCATTTTCATAAACCGTTCTGGAAAGTCTGTTCTCGGCAATATACGAACATCGCCCCGCACACCGTGCGGAGCGACGATCACACCGATAGTAATCAGTTCTTGCATATCCATTATTTACGGAATGCTACCACTTTGCCATCTTCTAGCAAAATTTCAGACCCCATAAGAGCGTCTAAATTATCACCGATTTTCACAGTAATCGTTTGCTCCATTTGGCCTTGGGCAATTTCAGAACCAATTTCAAGCTTTTCCGCTTCTTTCAAACGCTCTGCTACTTGAGCTTTGAAAGCTACGCGTTGTTGCTTTTCTTCCTCGATTTGTTGACGCAATTGGATTAAACCTTGTGCATCAATTTTTGCTTGTTCACTTAACAAACGTTTAGCTTGGAATTCGATTTGTTGTAAATCTTGATCTACCATATCCATTTGTTGTTGTAAATCAGCAATAATTTTGTTTTTTAAAGTGTCCGTAACCTTAGACTTAATTGCCACGGGTACGCGTAATGTCATTTCTTCCATGTTACCACCCTTTTAGACAATATCAACGGATATCTTCTTGTTCTCTTTAATAGCCGCTGCTTTAGCCACAGCGCGAATCGCTTTCGCAATCTTACCTTGTTTTCCGATTACTTTACCCATATCATCAGGAGCGACACGGATTTCATAGACTTCCACTTGATCGCGAACTTCCATAGTAACAGAAACGGCTTCAGGTTGCTTAACTAATGATTGAACAATTAATGTAATTAATTCTTGCATCACAGTACGCCTCTCTATTAATTATTTTTTAGCGTCAGCAAATTTTTGCATAACACCATGTTTTTTGAACAAGGAGCGAACAGTATCAGTAGGTTGTGCACCTTTACCCAACCACTCTAATGCTTTCTCTTCGTCAATATTAACGATTGCTGGGCTTTTAGTAGCATCGTATTGACCTACTGTATCAACTGGACGGCCTTCGCGTGGAGCGCGGGAGTCAGCAACAACGATACGATAGAAAGGAGCTTTTTTAGCACCTAAACGAGTTAAACGGATTTTTAACATTCTTCTTTCACCTCCTTAAATAGAATATTATCCCATGAACGGTAATTTAGGGAACATGCCCTTCTTACCTTTGCTCATAGACTGCATTTGTTTCATAAACTTGCGAGCTTCTTCAAATTGTTTAATCAATTGATTCACTCGCTGCACTGTAGTTCCGGAACCTGCCGCAATACGTTTACGACGAGAACCGTTCAATATATTAGGATCCGTACGTTCCGCCATCGTCATAGATTTGATAATAGCCTCTATTTGACGTACTTCTTTATTATCTAAGTCAAAGCCCGCTAACTGGTCTTTCAATTTACCCATACCAGGCAACATCCCCAATAGGTTTTGCAAAGGCCCCAGTTTACGAATTTGATTCATTTGTGCCAAGAAATCATCTAAAGTAAAGCTATTTTTGGCCATCTTTTCAGCCATTTTTTTCGCTTCTTCTTCATCGATGGAACTTTGCACATTTTCAATCAACGTTTTGAAATCGCCTAAATCAAGAATACGAGATGCCATACGATCTGGATGGAACACTTCTAATCCATCCATCTTTTCGCTAGTCCCTGTAAATTTAATAGGTGTTCCTGTTACTGCCTTAATAGAAAGCGCTGCACCACCACGGGCATCGCCATCCATTTTCGTTAGAATGACGCCATCAAGGCCTAGGTAATTATTAAATGCTTCGGCTGTGCCTACTGCATCTTGCCCAATCATGGCATCTACCACTAGCAAGATTTCATGCGGTTTTACTTCACCCTTGATATTAGCTAGTTCATCCATCAAGGTTTCATCGATGGCTAAGCGACCTGCTGTATCGATGATAACAATGTCTTTGAATAAGCGTTTTGCCTCTTCAATACCCGCTTTAGCAATCTCCACAGGATTCGCACCTGGCGTTTCATTTGCAAATACAGGAACATCGATTTGAGCCCCCACTACTTGCAATTGCTTAATCGCTGCTGGACGATACACATCGGCTGCTACTAGCATTGGATTCTTACCTTGTTTACGAAGATGTACAGACAACTTACCAGCCGTAGTCGTTTTACCTGCCCCTTGTAAACCTACCAACATAATGATTGTGGGAGGTTTCGGAGAAATCATAATACGACTTTCAGTGCCACCTAATAACTCGGTTAATTCGTCATTCACAATTTTAATGACCGTTTGCGCTGGGTTCAAAGAACCAAACACTTCCTCACCCAAGGCTTTATCCTTGATACGGGCAATGAAATCTTTCGCTACTCCAAAGTTTACGTCAGCTTCTAACAAAGCAAACCGAACTTGTCGTAACGCTAGGTTAACATCTTCTTCAGAAATTTTACCTTTTCCTTTTAAGGATGCAAAGGCTTCTTGTAATTTATGTGTTAAATTTTCAAAAGCCATACTAGCCCTCCAATTGTGTTAATAATGATTGAATCGATTCAGATGTAATGGCAGCAGATACTAGCTCTTCTCTAATCTGTTTCACAATCTTTCGCCGTAGTAAATATTGTTCAATGAGGTGTAACTTTTGTTCATACCCCTCCATACTAGCCTTTGCTCGTTCAATATTATCATGAACAGCTTGCCTAGAGATATGCATTTCTTCTGCAATTTCACCTAGTGACATATCATCTTCATGATGTAAGGCATAACACTCTCGTTGTCGCTCCGTCAGCAAGGATCCATAAAAATCTAACAACAAACTAATTGTCATTCGTTCTTCCATGGTCCCTCCTTCTAAGCGTTTTGAAAGTACTATCTGTCAAGCAAAAAATATTTACACCCTATATTACCAATATTTACCTAACTTGTCAATAGTTGTAAAGTGAATTGCCTTTACACACAAAATAATCTATACCACAACATCTTATATTTTTGTATTGCATCGCGTCTTATGGTAACTCATTTTTTATATTTTATTTCCAATTTTCCAGCATACATGTTTCACCTATTCCTCAACAGGTACTGTAATTTTAGATAAATAGTCTTCACGTTTTGTCTCTGTCCAATAATTCCGTACTGGTTCTATATATACGGAACCTGCAATTTGTAATCCCTCATAAGATAAATAACTACTTACTTTATCGTACATCCACTGAGCCTGTTCTTCATAAAGACCCGTATAAAACATTTCTAGATACATCCCTCTAGGACGAGTAACAATCTCCATGTCTCCTTCATAATCAAACCCTACATCTGTACAATAATGGCTGTACTTGATGATATCTCCCTGTTCATAGTCTTCTCCATCGATAGCCATACCAATTTGAATAGCTTTAAAAGGCACTTCCTCTATAAGCCTAGCTTGATGTTCTAATAAAGTAAATAACTTTTTCTTTCCTTTTTCTGTTGCATCATAAGGAGTTAGTGCATAGAAAGATTCTTCTTTCATACCAAAGAACAATCGATTT
>CAUVRW010000148.1:0-3670 GCA_963554425.1 uncultured Veillonella sp. | reverse complement strand
CTGGAGGCACCATCAACTTATTAGTATTTACCAATTGCGCCCTCACCGATGGGGCTCTCACAAAATCATTGCTAACCATAACGGAAGCGAAAACCGTAGCACTCCAATCCAAAGGCATTACTAGCATTGTATCTGGACAGCCTGCTACGGGCACATCTACAGATGGTGTCATTATGACCATCGATCCAAACGGAGAACTCCTTACAGATTCAGGTACGTTCTCTCAATTTGGCGACACCTTAGCTAAAGCCGTACGATCCGCCATCGAAACAGCATTAGAGAACGCAGATACATTAGATACCTAAAGAACTAATAGGTAGCAAATATCCGTTCTAGCTCTTCTCGACTTCGTTCTTGTTGCAACGCTAACATCAATAAAATTCTAGCTTTCACAGGCGACAGGGAATCACTCACGATAAAGCCTTCTTTCACATCCGATGAATTGCTAGACACAATGCCATTTCCAATGCGGGATGACCGTACTTTGGGAATGGCAATTTTTTTGAGTGTATCACGAACACCCTGTGGTAAGGTACCATGTCCAAAACCACCAATCACTAAGCCCTGAGACCGACTAGCTACCATGTTTAAAATCTCTGTATCCATACCTCCATAAAGATTGACAATTCCTACAGCTGGAAATTCCACCTCATTATGTAAGATAAACTCACTCTCACTCGTATGCTTACGACATGGAGTATAGTAAAAATAAGCCTGTCCATTTTGTACACAACCCATATGACCTAATTGGGTATTTCCAAAGGTAGCTACATCAGTGGTGTGTAACTTTGCCACCTCTCTAGCGCTATCAATATAGCCATTCATGACTACTAATACCCCTTGATTCCAAGCATTTTTACTTCGCGCCACTTGCACTGCTTGCAATAAATTCACAGGTCCATCTGCACTGAGTGCTGTAGCAGGTCGCATGGAGCCAGTCATCACGACAGGCTTACAGGTATTCACAGTCAACTGCAAGAAATACGCAGTTTCTTCCATCGTATCTGTACCATGGGTAATGACAATACCCCCGATATCATCCCTCTTAGCCACTTCATTCACAAGCATAGCTAAATGCCCCCAACGATAGGGGCTCATTTCGGAACTATCGATATTAGAGAATTGCACACTTTCAAAAGGACCATACTCCTCCAAAGCGGGTACTGCCTGCATCAAATCATCCACACCAATCGATCCTGCTCTATATTCCGTTAATGCACTAGACCCATTCCCTGTACCTGCAATGGTGCCTCCTGTGCCTATCATCATAATCTTTGTACCCTTCATGTGGTAACCTCCTTTGAAATCATTACTTCTATTATAGCATTCCTTCTTGCTTTGTTGGCACAAAGTTTCATCATCAAGGAATCGTTCCTCTCTCCTAATTCTTGTATTGACCCCTTACGACGAATGGAGTATAGTTATTTTATTAACAAATTCACCTAGATTCAGAAAGGTATTATTATGACACATACTAATTATACAACTAGTGTATTGCACTGGTTCCATGAAATCAGCCAAATTCCTCGTGAATCTGGCAATGAGCAAGGCATTAGCGATTTTCTAATGCAATTTGCTAACGATAGAGGTTTAGAGGCAGAACAAGACGAAGAATTAAACGTGATTATCCGCGCTCATGCGACTGCAGGGTATGAAAATCATCCATCAATCATCTTGCAAGGTCATATTGATATGGTAGCAGAAAAATCTGATACATCTACTCATGATTTCTCCAAAGATCCTATCGAGCTCATCGAGGAGGGCGAATGGTTGCATGCCAATGAAACGACTTTAGGTGCCGACAATGGCATTGCTGTAGCCATGGCACTAGCCGTACTAGATGACCCAACTATCCCACATGGCCCACTAGAATGTCTATTTACTACAAACGAAGAAACAGGTATGAATGGTGCTATGGCGGTGAAAGGGGAACGTCTACATGGACAGTACTTAATCAACATTGATACAGAACAAGAACATGAATTCATCGTAGCTTGTGCTGGGGGCTGTCGATTAGACCTTTCATTACCAACAAATTCTATACCAACACCAGCAGGATTCACTGCTTTGAAAGTCTCGGTAGATGGTCTTCACGGGGGACACTCTGGCATCGAAATCGACAAACAATTAGGCAATGCCGTAACTATCTTAGCGCGTTTATTGGTAGAAGCGCATCGTGAAACTCCTATATCTGTGAGCCATTTTACAGGCGGTTCTAAGCATAATGCCATCCCACGCTTTGCAGAGGCTACTATCCTTTGCCAGCCTTCTGATGCAAAAGCATTGCAAGAGCATATCCAAGCGAATGCAAACATCATTCGTCACGAATTATCTCCACAAGATCTAAATTTACAAGTAACCATCACTCCTTGTGAGACTCCTGCCACTATCTATAGCGATGCGCAAGCACAAAACTTTTTACAATTCTTATACTTAGCACCTCATGGTGTATTCGGCATGAGCAAAAAACTAGAAGGCTTAGTAGATACAAGTAATAATATCGCCATCGTCGAAGACAATGACACTCAGTTAGATATTCTTATCTCTGTTCGTAGTTTAACTATGAGCCAATTAGCCTACTTACGTGACCGCATCATGACATTGGCAAAAGCCCATGGCTTCACCGCCTCTGAACAAGGCCGTTACCCTGCTTGGGAATATGAACGCGGTAGCCGTTTAGAAGAACAAGCCATCGCTCTATACAAAGAGGTCATCGGTATAGAACCTCATGTGACAGCTGTTCATGCAGGCCTTGAATGCGGCTTATTGAAAGCACAATTACCTAATACACAGATGTTGAGCTTTGGTCCTACCATTCTAGGTGCCCATACACCAAAAGAGCGTTTACACTTACCATCAGTAACAACAGTGTCTAAGTTCTTGTTAACCTTATTAGAAAAATTACAATAACACTATGAACAAAGGGAATCGTAATGCGATTCCCTTTGTGTTAAATACAAATTATTATTACATCTATTCTTAGATGTTTCACCAAACAACACAAGAGCTGTACTCACATGTAACTTATACATGCAAGTACAGCTCTTTTTAATAGGAAATGCTAGATTCACCATCTAGTCTGACCATACATTTATCTACTTATTACACAAGAAACCAAGGCGTCCCAAATCATCTAATGCACCATCTACAACGCTACGACCAGCTATTTCTACCACTTTTCCAGATGATTCTGTTTCATTTACTTTTAATTTTTCATCTGCCACTACATAGAGCTCTTCTAATGTTTTTGGTGTTTCTAATTCTTTCATCATCAATACATGAGCAGAGTTAAAGCCTGTAACGCTATCATTGTACAAATCGGAAATATTAATAAAATTAGATCCTCCTCGATCCACCACAGTCTGTACATAGCTAGCCAGCTCTTTTGATACCGTAGATACACCTTCTACAAAAGTACTGATTTCTTTTTTCTCCGTCACAGGTACAATAAATCCACACAACAAGAAACGAATGAGCATACTGTATAATTCTACTTCATTGTATTCTGTACCATTCTGCAATCGTTCTAGTTCTGCTTTACAATCTGCGACATTAAAGAATTCTCCTGTTCGGCATTGATTTACAATGGCTTGCTCAATAGCATTCTCACTATCCTTCAGTGCCTTACCTTTATTAACCATGCCAAAATACAAAGAATCTATCGTTTCGA
>CAUVRW010000147.1:0-3699 GCA_963554425.1 uncultured Veillonella sp. | reverse complement strand
GCCTCAATAGTCGGTCTCCGTCGACTTATGGTATATTGCAAGCATAATTCATAGGACTTTTGAAAATACGTGGTCGCTAATTCATACTTCTGCAATGCAAAGGCAGTCATACCCGCATTGGTGGCAAATACAATCCATGAACTATATAACTCTGTTTTGTCGCAGTAGTCTAATGCTTTTTGATACATCTCTAATGCTGTCTCTAGACGAGACCGACTTTTTTCAATATCTCCCAAGTAGTTATACGCAGCCCCAATATTGATAGCATATCTGCGCGCTACCGTTTGGGTTACCGAGAATAATCGTATGGATTCTGTTAAGAGCGGAGCAGCTTGCTCTACTGCACCTTCCATAATGAAAGCCAATGCTTTCAATCGCAGTATAACACCTATTTCTTTTTTGAAATGATACTGTTCTGCTAGGTCCAACGCCTTGGACGTGTATTGATGTATTTCAAGAACATGGCGCATTTGTAAGTGATAATAAATCATCTCTTTATAAGCTTTCAACTTATAATTTGAAGCTTCTTGCTCTGTACTTTCTTCTAATAATTCTTGAAAGTATCGTAAACCCCGTTCTTTATCACCGATACTCATATAGTATTTGCCTGCTCCATATAAATAAGGTAATTCTAAAGCACGTACGTCTGGCACATCTCCATATAATGTGTATACACGCTCTAACTCATCTTCTATTTCCTGTAAGGCTTTCCCCGTTACTTCTCCCATAAAGTACCCTGCATAGACAGAGGATAATTCTCCTACCCCAAGTTCTGGAGAGGCATCTTTATTAAAGTTTAAATAATGCATAAAAGATTTTAATTTATACATTAAAGCTTTTTGGTATTGTCCCGCTTCACGGAAGTGAAATTCCAGTTGCTTATAGCGAATCATATCTTCCTTAGAGTGAGTCAATCGTTTTTCCCAGGCTTCCCCTAAATAGGCATGCAAAATTTGACGCCGGTCCACTGCCATTTGGTCCCGTAAATACTCTTTGCACTTGTATTGACGCAAACTGTATTGCACTTCACCATATTGTGTACGGTAATCAATGAATCCTTTTCTTTCCAACTCCTCTAGAGTTTGTAAAAGTCGTAATTTATCCAAGCCCATATAGTATTCAATCATGCCCAATGGTGCTTCATTGTAGAATAAACTGATAAAATCCACCAATTTTCGTTCTTCTTCCGATAAAGTATCACATTTCTTGCTATAGAGCAGTTCCATATCTTTGGTCAATCCATAAATAGAACCATATTCTTTCCATAGTTGCATACTTTCTATGAGCACCAACAGATTGCCTCGACTGACTTCTACTAATTGATCCACTATGTCTGTATCCTGTAACGTAGGTTCTCGGTCGAGAATAAAGGCTCGCATTCGTTCATCTGGTAAAGGCGACAAGGAAATACTTTGTAATGCTTTCTGCTGCTCTAAACTTTGCAAGGTTCGTTGATGCATGCCTTTTACTTCATCTACGTCAGTGACAATCATCATGAGACGTTCAGAACTATGATGTAAGAGCAATAAGCTTAACAAAGAAAAACTTAAGGAGTCCATCCACTGCACATCCTCAAAGATCAATGTGAAAGGGATTTCTTCCGACACCTGTTCTAGCAAATTTGATACTGCTTGGTACACCACATCAAAAGGCAATGCTTCCGTCACTTCTAAAAACCCTAAATCTCGAGCCATACGACGGTCTAACTGCGGAAAGATTTCATAAATACGGCGTAATTCGATATTTTCCAGACCTTGTAATTCGATCTCTTCCAGTATCTTTCCTACAATAGGAATCCACGCATGCAATAGCAAGCCTTGTTCCTCTTCATAACATTGGCTTTCTAACACACATCGATAGGGTTCTACTTTATCTCGTATATATTCTACGAGGCTCGTTTTACCGCTTCCTGTATCTCCTGTAATACGCAACGCTAATGGGGTATCTTCAAAATAGTGCAAATACTTTTGTACCTCCCCTGCTTCCGCATCACGACCTTTCAACATCGTATGCTCAACAAAGGAGACCGCCTCTTGCTTTTGCACATTCGGTAAATGCATAGCCTCCCGAAGCGAATTAGGTACACTTTCATCTAAATCATCTGCATACATACATTGTAGTTGATGGTACAATTGTTTCCCCATGGTCGTAAAGCCTTGGCTCATGATCAGTTCCAAAATTGCACTAAACCGCTCTTCATTATAAGGATCATAGGACAATAGGACCGGAATATATCGCTCAATGCAGGCGATATTTTTTTCCTCAATTCCTGTGTCTACTAGGTCATAAACCGCCTCCATATACATGGATTTTAATCGACTTCGTTCCCCTAAATACCAGTCCTCATAGGCCTCTGCATCTTTTACATAAAAGCCTTGTAAAAATTCCCCTTTGTAAATATCTATATATTGTTTAGGATTCCTTTGAAATTGATGCACATCCACATAGATATGCGACGTGGGATTCCATTGTAATACAGCATTTCTCGGTGATACAAATACATCTGCCCCCAATAGCTTTTTTGCCTCATAAATGGCATTTCTTAAGTTTTTTCTGGCGTTGACCTCTGATTTTTCCGGCCACAATAAACCACTGATTTCATCTCGGAGGGCTACTCCTTTCACCACCATATAATAAATGAGCGCTTGCACTTTGCCATACGTAAAAAAGACATCTTGCCCATCTACTTGTATCCGTGGTGTCCCTAATAAATGAATTTCTATCCCCATATGATTTCCTTCATTCCATTATGATGCGTCTTATAACTTAGCAAGACCTAACAATCGTTGTTCCTCTGTATCTAACACAGATTCTATCTCTTCCATGCTGTCTGCCAATTGTTTTACAAACTCCGCATCATGTATAGAGCCTAGATTGATTTTCACATTTAAAAAAGCACTCTTTACAGCGGCTTTTGCATTAATGACAGCAATCATTCCATCCGTAATAGCATTAGCATTTCCTTTTACAATGACTGTTTCCGCCAATGGTAATAAGGTATACGCCAATTTACCAATTTCATAAGGCACCAAGGCAGCTTGTTTCGTGGTCTGTTGTATTTCTGTTTTACGGAATGTTTTTTCTTCTTCTGTTTCTTTCGGCAGTTTGAAAGCTCCCATTAACTCCATAAAAGCAGCACTATCTTTATTGATATAGTACACAAACTCTTCTTTCACTTGGCACATAGCTTCTTGAATGCTTTTCATTTCCTCGTGAACCGCTTCATACTTTGCATTCCCAATCGTTAAATTCGCTACCATTTCAATTAAAGCCGCTGCGGTAGCTCCATTAATAGCTGCCACACTACCGCCACCTGGTGCGGGCGCACTAGAACCAAGGTCCCGAATAAAGTCTAATACAGATGCATTATGTAATTCCATCATTCCTCCTAAAATAATCCTTTAATAGTCCCCTCTGCTGTGACATCCATGCCAAGAGCAGCTGGTTGTTTTGGTAGCCCAGGCATGACCATAATATTACTTGTTTGACACACAATAAACCCAGCTCCATTAGCAATCCGTACATCTTGTACAGTGATGGTAAAATCGGTAGGAGCTCCTAGTAACTCTGGATTATCACTTAAGGAGTATTGTGTTTTTGCCACACATACTGGTAAATCCGCCAGTCCCCAGTCTTCTAATTGCGCAATTTGCTTTTTCGCTGCACTGGTAAATTCTACACCATTACCACCATAAATTT
>CAUVRW010000146.1:0-3700 GCA_963554425.1 uncultured Veillonella sp. | reverse complement strand
CATGACACACCAAAGTTGCCACATCAACCTGCAAAGTCTTGGCGATCAAATACAACACCTGCACCGACGTCCCTAACGATCCTTTGGCCCCTTCAATTTTCGCCAAATAGCTAGGACTAATGCCACATAGTTTAGATAATTCTTTTTGTGAAAGCCCCTGACAACGTCTAACCCAAGCAATCTTTCTGCCTAAACAAATACAAAACTCTTCATACTCTGGCATAGATTCCATTGATTTTAAGTGAGTCCCCATATCTATACACCTCGTTTTCAAAAGTATACGATTGAACTGCTCTACTTACATTATATATAGACAAAATTCATAAATCAAGCATCTATTCTATCATTTTCTTTCTAGTCCTATTCGACCAGACCGCTGGATGGTCGCCTTCGTTTTGCTCGTATCATCCCACGTGGATTGAGATGTAACCCCTGTATCGGTAATTCTTAATTCCTGTTCTTTGCGCACCGATGACTTACCTTGCCTTAACTCCTGGTGGTACAGGTCTTCAAGGTCTGTTACATCTTTCGTTTCCATAGACATGTTTGGCATCAGAACAGATGGTAGGTTATATCCTTTGTCTGCTTGTAAAGAAGAACTTCCCTCCTTAGTCTGTTGCTTTTCGTTTTGCCGAGCATCTGCCTCACTTTCATCTGGTAAATACTCCAGAATATCCACCAAATGTTTCAATGATTCTATACTATACTTTTGAATATCATCATAGGTGAACGTAATGACATAACGATGCGTAGGGTCTTCTTTTAAAATCATATCCACTGTAAAACGTACTTTCGGTCCTTCCGATGTCATTTGTACAGACCGGTCCCAACGAGCCGCTGTCATCTCTTCTCTCCACAACAAGCCCCCTTCAAGCTGTGTATATTTTTCAGATAGATGCGGATCTTCACGTAGCCAAATTGCCATATACTCCTCATCCGTCATCCCCTGGATTGGTCGGTCATACCAGGTCGTATTCCATCGCTCCTGAGAAACACCTTGCGTTGGTATATTATCTCGTCTCGTAATCATCATAGTCGTATTCTCATCAAAATCCAATAAAATACCCACTATATGTCCACTATCTGTAGGAACAACCTTATCAATCCAATGAATATCTTTCACAGTACCAAACAGGGATACTCGAAAATGACCTGGTCGGTGGCTAATATAGAGCCCCGTCTTCTCTGGCATAGTTCCCCCCTTCCCTAACGAGAATTGTTCACCTTTTGCGCGCTGGGTATCTATCACTTGCACACTATCTGCCATCTTTGTAAATGCTCTTTCTGGATTGGGTTTTATATCATGTGCCATACTCATAGCACCTGTGAAAGACCCCATTGCTATAGCACATACTAAGGCTTTCCACCATTTCTTTCCCACAATTTTATACTTCATCTATTGATCTCCTTTTTTGACAGCTCCTCTATACATCCTATGTTGATTCCTATACACATTTAGCATCAACCACATAGTGCACTCTATATACACTCCTAATAGGTTTCTGCTGTATCATAGTATTGTTACCTAGTACAAGCATACCTCTAGTATACCATAGCTTATATTGTATATACCTAAACTACCATTCAAACATATCGGTACTGGTTCCGACAATACACACATAATCACTATAAACATATACTTAGATGCAACTATTACCGCCGAATATAGTATAAAATCATATATGATAAAATCTTAACATATATGAACATTGATGTCTTTAATCAACAAAAAGAGAACCCACTATTGTGAGTTCCCTTATTATAGTATTATGTAATTCTATATCTTACAGTTTATCCAATGCTTGTGCTAAGTCAGCAATGATATCCTCTACGTTTTCGATACCGATAGATACACGTAATTGTTCTGGTTTTACACCTGCTGTCAATTGTTCTTCAGGGCTCAATTGGGCATGTGTTGTACTTGCTGGGTGGATAACCAAGGATTTAGCATCCGCCACGTTTGCAAGGTTGGAGAAGATTTCAAGAGCATCAACGAATTTGATACCTTCTTCTTTACCACCTTTCACACCGAACGTAAAGACAGCACCAACGCCATTCGGGAAGTATTTATCAGCCAATGCTTTGTATGGGCTGTTTGGTAATTCTGGGTAGTTTACGTAAGCGATTTTTGGATGGTTTACCAAGAAATCTACTACTTTACGAGTATTTTCTACATGGCGCTCTACACGCAAGGACAATGTTTCAATCCCTTGGATAATCAACCATGCTGCTAGTGGAGTAATGGATGCACCAGTGTCACGCAATAATTGAGCACGTACTTTCACAGTGAAAGGAATTGGAAGATCGCCGTATACTAAACCATTGTAATGTACGTCGCCTTCTACGAATCCTGGGTAACGACCGCTCGCTTTGTAATCAAACTTGCCACTTTCAACGATGACACCAGCGATAGTTGTGCCATGACCGCCTAAGTATTTTGTGGCAGAGTGAACCACTACGTCTGCACC
The DNA here is from genome assembly GCA_963554425.1 of uncultured Veillonella sp. GTDB lineage: Bacteria > Bacillota > Negativicutes > Veillonellales > Veillonellaceae > F0422. The sequence goes on along the minus strand of CAUVRW010000146.1, from coordinate 1,232 downwards.
ATGTTCAAATGGACGGAACAAGTATGGAGTTCCAAATGTATTGTCCACGATTACGATGATACCGTGTGCGTGAGCGATTTCAGCAATCGCTTCTAAGTCCACAAGGTTAGCACCTGGGTTACCAATGGATTCCACATACACTGCTTTCGTATTGTCATCGATAGCGGCTTTGAACTCGTCTAAATTATCTGGATTTACAAATTTTGTAGTAATACCGAAACGTGGCAACGTTGCGCTGAATAAGTTGTAAGTACCACCGTACAATGTGGAAGCTGCTACGATATTATCGCCAGCAGAGGCTACGTTTTGGATGGCGTACGTAACCGCTGCGGATCCAGATGCTACGGCAATCGCACCAGCACCACCTTCTAAAGCCGCTACACGGCCTTCCAATACGTCTTGAGTAGGGTTGCCTAAACGAGTATAGATAGGACCTGCATCGGTTAAAGCAAAACGACCTGCTGCTTGTTCTGCATCTTTAAATACATAAGAAGTTGTTTGATAAATTGGCACCGCGCGGGAACCTGTTGCGTCTACTGTATGACCTGCATGTAATTGTAATGTTTCAAATTTGTAATTGCTCATGTTACTTTCCTCACTATTCTTAAATCTTTACTATCTATTAACCAGGATTAAATCACCCAGTCTTGTATATATGGTTCTTCAATCTCTCTCGATTGCAATTCACTGACTTCGTATGGCGTTTCTTGGTACACATAATAGTTTAACCAATTTGTATAAAGTATGGTCGATGCCGAACGCCATCGTATCATCGGAGTCTTAGTTGGATCATCTCCAGGAAAATAATTTTCTGGAATCTCAATCTCTAAGCCTAATTTTCTGTCCCGATCATACTCTTGGTATAAGGTGTCTCGATCATATTCTGGATGTCCAAAGATAAATACATGTTTATTATCATAGGATCTAACGATACCAACACCTGTCTTATCCGCGCGGGCTAGCACTTCTAGTTGAGGGTGAGCATTGATTTCACTTTCACTCACCGTCGTATGCCGTGAATGAGGCATATAGAAGAGTTCATCTAGGCCACGCATAAGCATGGGCTTACTGTTCTGCACTTCTTGTTCATATACGCCGAACAACTTGGTAGGCAAATCTTCCTTATGGATACCGAAGTGCTTATAAATCCCTGCTTGGGCTCCCCAACAAATGTAGAGGGTCGAACACACATGGGTTTTGCTCCATTCCATAATTTCTGAAAGCTCATCCCA
>CAUVRW010000145.1:0-3713 GCA_963554425.1 uncultured Veillonella sp. | reverse complement strand
GCATCTGGAATGTCTGCTAATTCCTTGGAATTGCTATAGGAAAAGTCCATTTCCAACGTGTTAACACTCAATTTAGACCCTGGAGATTTTACCTCTAAAGACAATCCCATACCTTCATTTGGTTGCATGCGAAGAACCAATACGTTTTGGTTAAAATCTTTCGCATGGAACGGTTTAAAGATAGAATGCGGAATAGGTTTGAAAGTAATAGCGATTTCGCTAGATTTCTTCGGCAATCGTTTTCCTGTACGCAAATAGAACGGCACATCACGCCATCTCCAATTATCAATGAACAATTTCAATGCCACATAGGTTTCTGTCGTAGACGTAGGTGGCACGTTTTCTTCTTTGCGATACTCAGGAGCTGGACGTTCTATATTACCAGAATCTGCATATTGACCACGTACTGCGATATCACCTAATTTTTGACGATGTAAACTACGGATAGATGAAATTAACTTACCAATTTCATCACGGTAATCATCAGCATTAAAACTAGCAGGTGGTTCCATGGCAATCAAAGATAATACTTGAATCATATGGTTTTGCACCATATCACGCAAAGCGCCTGCCCCATCATAATAGCCTGCACGTTTTTCTACACCTAACTCTTCAGCTACGGTAATTTCCACACGTTCAATATATTTGCGATTCCAAAGTGGTTCAAATATAGCATTGGCAAAACGAAGCATCAAAATATTTTGTACCGTTTCTTTCCCTAAATAATGATCAATACGATAGGTTTGCTCTTCCGTAATATATTGTTTTAATGATTCATCTAATGCGATAGCACTTTCTAAATCATGTCCAAATGGTTTTTCAATGATCACACGGGACCAAGAACCTACTTCTTCTAATAGCTTTGCCCCATGTAATTCACGCACGATAGGTTCAAATAACTCTGGTGGCATGGCTAGATAAAATAGTGCATTCCCACCCGTACAATGAGCCACTGCTACACGCTCTAATTCTTCGCGCAACGCTATATACGTAGACGGCTCTGTATATTGGCCAGCTACATAGGAAAAGCGTTCAATAAATGCTTGTTCTTCTGCACTTGGTTCACGGTCACCTAGTATGGACGCTTTTACCTGTTCACGAAATTCATCGTGGCTCATCGCTGTCCGTGCTACGCCCACTACGGCTACCTTCGGTGAAAGTAAACCACGTTGAAACAAGGAATAAATAGCTGGCAATAATTTACGTTTTGTCAGGTCTCCGGAGGCTCCAAAGATAACGATGGCACCTGCCCCTGGTGTATGTTCAATACATAATTCTTCTTTTACATTATAGGACACATTCATGGTGAATCTCCTCTTACATCAGTTCCCAATGGAAACACTAATACTGTACCTTTTATTATAGCACAAACCCTACTATTGACAATGGTCATACGCCTTTGACTTTTTCATTTTCATAGGGTATAATGAATAAGCACAATTTGTGCAAAGTTTTATTAATCTATGAGGTGATAATCACATGGCAACGAGAAGAGAAGCACGATTTAAGTTATGCCGTCGCTTCGGTGTGAACGTTTTCGGTCACGCGAAGGCTTTAAAACGTGTAAAAAAAGACCAACGTCAAAAGAAAATGTCTGAATATGGTCTTCAATTATTAGAAAAACAAAAAGTTAAAGCATACTACAACTTGCTAGAACGCCAGTTCGTACGCTATTACGATAAAGCGAAAAAAATGCACGGTGTTACAGGCCAAAACATGTTGAAATTGTTGGAATGCCGTTTGGACAACCTTGTATATCGCATTGGCTTCGGTAACTCCATCCGTCAAGCACGTCAAATGGTAAACCATGGCCATATCCTTGTTAACGGCAAACGCGTTGACATCCCTTCCTACCAATGTAAAGTTGGCGATGTAATCGAACTTCGTGAAGCTAGCCGTGACAACGAAATGTTCAAAGTGAACTTCCAAGAACTTCGTTCTTTCGAACTTCCTTACATTGAAAAAAATCTTGACGCTTTCCAAGGCACATTAACTCGCCTTCCTGAACGTGAAGAACTTCCTATCGAAGTAAACGAAACACTAATCGTCGAATTGTACTCCAAATAATAGGATACTACAGCAACCAATCTTCGGATTGGTTGCTTTTTTTATGCTCTCATAGTTGAAATTATTGTGGGTAGTTTATATAATGAAAGTATATATCATTTACTATATATTACATACGGTCTTGGTATACGGTATCTCGAAATTATAGTACTCTTTACACAACATATCGCATGTATTTCATCCTATGAAAGGCAGTTAACACAAAGGTATCAACTATGTCACAAATTCTCTTATCAATATTTTACTTCATCCTAGCCGGTATTGCCGAAATCGGCGGCGGCTATTTAGTATGGCTCTATCTAAAAGACGATAAAAGCCCTTGGTATATGCTCGCAGGTGCCATTACCCTCATCATTTATGGTATCATCCCTACCTTGCAAGAAGCGCCTTTCGGTAAAGTTTATGCTGCCTACGGTGGTATCTTCATTGCTCTCTCTCTTTTATGGGGCTATTATGTAGATGGCATTACGCCCGATCGATATGATATCATCGGCGGTATTGTATCCATCATTGGGGTACTGATTATTATGTATTATCCTCGATAGTAAGTTACATTTAGTCCTCCATATTACAAAATAGAAAAGTACTGCTCAGTCCAATGAGCAGTGTCCAGCAATACAAATTAAATACACAAAAATCTCTAGTCAAAGCTATGCCTTGCGCAATCGCTACGACTAGAGATTTTTTTATTATTAACATACGCTATTCTTTCTACAACGCCTAAAAGCCGTTTATTGTTCTAGCTATGTTCTATTAAATTTTTTCACCATAGAAGATCAATTCTTCGTCTTTCACAAGGGCATAAGAACGTGTACCAAGTCCCATGCGGTCTGCACGTAGTAAGATAGCTTGCCATTCGCTATTAGGAGAAATATCTTTGAAATAATCCCACGTGCGTTTTTCCACTGTGCTTAATACGCCGTTCTCTACTGGTGTAGCTTGGGTGATAATATCCCCCAAAGCTTCGTCCATAGCCACCATATCATAGGATACGACGATACCTAAGTTGCCTACGATTTCATTGGTAGCGCCTGCCTCTTTCAGCTTATCTTGGTTCACATAATCAGCCACAACGTCCATCGCTACCCCTACGTGAAAGCGTTGACGATTCCGAGTGGCAGCTGCTGCATATTCCGCCACCGCTTTATGGTGCTCTGTTCCTGTTAAGGATACTAATTCGCGACGCCCTTCTAAGCTTGCAGAATACCAGCCTGTATTGTTTACCGCCCCAGAGAATCCGCTGTATTCATTGGCTTTAATATGGTTCACGGAAATCACCACGTCACTAGTAGCAATGCGTTCATCAATATAGGCTACTTTCACAGATTCACCATCAGGAATGATGACCTCGCGAGAATTATTGCTAGGCTCATCTACATACACCACAGTGCCACCTTCGGATTCGATGCGTGCTTTCATATACGCTACTACCGTTTCATAAGCCTCATAGTCACTATGTAAGTCATTGCGAAGTAACGCCACTCGTTTTCCACCACAACCAATTTCATCAAAGCCAATTTTGCGCAATAAAAAATCTAATCGTTTATGGATTAATTCTTGATTAACCTCTTGCAAAGGGGAGTAATATACTTCCATATCATACCTCCTACAACTACGTTATTTTATAAAAAAGGGCTGCATCTACT
>CAUVRW010000144.1:0-3749 GCA_963554425.1 uncultured Veillonella sp. | reverse complement strand
GGAAAGGTCACTTTGTTTCCTAAATGCTGTTGCTCTAACGTATAGGCCCGAGATAAATTCATCCCCATCAACCAATCCGCACGAGATCGTGCTAAGGCAGAATCTTTTAAAGGTTGGTATTTCTTATTATCCTGCATATGCTCTAAAGCGTAACGCATAGATTTTTCATCTAACGCATTGAGTAGAATACGCTCTACTGGTTTGGTATTACCCAAATAATCGAGCATTTCGTCTATCAACAATTGCCCCTCTCTATCTGGGTCACCTGCATTGACAATGGTCGTCGCTTTTTTGATTAAATCACTAATGACCTTAAACTGCTTAGCACTAGATGTTTTTACTTTTAACTTCCATACCGTTGGCAAGATAGGCAAGGAGTCAAATCTCCAAAATTTATATTTCTCATCATAATCACCTGGTTCTACTTGTTCTAGCATATGACCAAAGGCCCAAGTAATCACATCGTCACCTTGTACGATATACCCATCATGTCGCTTAGCACTCTGTGAATTGGGCAACACTTGGCTTAACTCTCGCCCTACGCTAGGCTTTTCCGCAATAAATAAACGCATATGCTTCCTCTTCCTAACTACTACTATGTATTACTATATAATTACTATATATTTATTTTCTATTTTTTATTATAGCTATTCTTTACACTGGTTCTTATTATACTACTTTTGCACACAAAAATTAAACAGAACCTACTTTTCATTGTTCTGTAAAACAATCTATTTCTGTACATTTTCAACTTATATTACATAGGTATGATATTTAAATTTGCTTTTCAACATACAACAACTATCTCAGTAAGACCACGCTAGATATGATACGAACACCCTTTTTCCTTTTCAATATACCATACATTCTACAAAGATACTTCTCTAGATATCTTGCATAATCCTTTAAAATTTCCTATCAGTATTACTTTTGCACGAAATTTCACAAACCTATGGCATATCTTATTCGTAACCATATCCGCCTTTTTTCAACTTTCAGTATCACATCCTATACAGGAAGGGCTCAAATAGTATATAATTTTAAGGATATGAAAGTATATACCATACACATGTATTAATAGAGGTGAATTATGACATTTTTAGAAGAAGTAACTCGGCGCCGAACGTTCGCCATCATTTCTCACCCAGATGCGGGTAAAACAACATTGACGGAAAAACTATTGCTATACGGTGGTGCTATCCACTTGGCAGGATCTGTTAAGTCTAGAAAAACACAAAAATATGCCGTATCTGACTGGATGGAAATTGAAAAGCAACGTGGTATCTCTGTGACGAGCTCTGTTTTACAATTCGATTACGATGGTCATCGTGTGAACATCCTAGATACCCCTGGTCACCAAGACTTCTCTGAAGATACATACCGTACCTTAATGGCAGCGGATAGCGCTGTCATGTTGATCGACGTGGCAAAAGGTGTGGAAGCACAGACAAAAAAACTATTCGCCGTTTGTAAAGAACGTGGTATTCCTATTTTTACCTTCGTCAATAAAATTGACCATTTCGGACGCAATCCATTTGATTTGATGGAAGAAATCGAAAACTCTCTCGGTATTCGTGCAGTTCCTATGAACTGGCCTGTGGGCATTAACGGTGAATACCAAGGCGTATATGACCGGGAAACGAGCACTGTAGAATTATTTGAAAAAGACGAATCCCATGGTCAAAAGAAATTGGCTTCCACCAAAGGTGATGTACACGACCCTGCATTCCGTGAGCTATTAGGAGAAGAGGTGCATCAATCCTTAATCGATGACATTGAACTTCTCGACGTAGCTGGTGATGCTTTTGATTTAGACAAAGTAAAAGCTGGTGAATTAACACCTATGTTCTTCGGTTCTGCTATGACAAACTTCGGCGTAAAACCATTCCTTGAAAAATTCTTGGAGCTAGCTCCTATGCCAGCCCCTCGTGTGGCTCGTGAAGAAACAGTAGAACCAACGTCGGAAGACTTCTCTGCGTTCGTCTTCAAAATCCAAGCCAACATGAATCCAAATCACCATGACCGCATCGTATTCATGCGTATTTGTTCCGGAAAGTTCGAAAAAGGTATGAACGTACTTCACCAACAATCTGGTAAAACATTACGCTTATCGCAACCGCAACAATTCTTAGCCACAGAGCGTACCATCATTGATGAAGCTTACCCAGGAGACATCATTGGTGTCTTTGATGCAGGCACTATGGGAGTAGGCGATAGCTTATGTGCATCCAATCATAAAGTGACATTCAGCGACTTCCCTGTATTCCCACCAGAGTTCTTCGCTCGTGTGACACCAAAAGATTCCATGAAACGGAAACAATTCTTAAAAGGTATGACGCAACTCGCTCAAGAAGGTGCTGTACAAATCTTTGAACCGCTCTACTCTATGGATTCTTTCGTGGTCGGTGCCGTGGGCATGCTTCAATTTGAAGTATTACAATACCGTTTGAAACACGAATACGGTGTCGATCTTGTGAACAACTCCTTGCCATATGGCGTAGCTCGTTGGATCGATGGCGAAGTCGATGTGAACAGTTTAAAAGGTATGGACAATGCCATGATTGTAAAAGATAATCGTGGCCGTCTTGTAGTCCTTATCTCCAACGAATGGCAAATGGGTTGGGTAGTAGAACGAAATCCTGATGTTACATTCTTGCATGCGCCTAAATTAGAGGCATAACATATTCTACACTTAGATATATAAATCACTAAGGTTCATACTACCTGTAGCACAATAATAGATAATATACATCGTTTCTAAATTAAAAAGAGGAAAGTTGATCACCAGATATCAACTTTCCTCTTTTTTTATGTTGTAACTACCAAAAAGGACCTCGCCTTTCTAATCATATCTTATGGTATGTCAACGATATCATATAACCATTAAAATAACGGCTCCATATCTGCTAACCCTTTTAGGTTCCACTCTAGTAATTTATCATGGATACGCCACATAAAAGCATTTTCCCATGGATAATGTAATCGAACCCAGAAGTTTTCGAATGGTGTATCGTTAAAGAACACCGCTTGTCGTGGCAAGTTAAATAGATCTTGACCTGGCTCTACATTCCCTGCTTGCACGGTAAAGGCCATTCGATAGCCACTTTCTTCAGAAATTTTATCTACATCTTTGTTAGCAAATCCACCTGGATATGCAATGTACCGAACAGGATGTTTCATGCGATCTTCTAAAACTGCTTTCGAGCTAATGAGTTCATCCCGTGCTTGATCTAAGGACATATTGCGCAAATCTTTATGATTCACTGTATGACTTTGAATATCGATGCCATTCGCCTGCATTTCTTTCAATTGTTCTACATTGACAAATCGATTTTCTCCAATGGAACTAGTAATCATAAACAAGGTAGCTTTCATATTGTATTCTTTTAGAATTGGCATAGCATGTTGATAGTTATCAATATATCCATCATCAAAAGTAATTAGTACTGGTTTGTCTGGCAAATCAGTTCCTTTTGTTACGTACTCGTATAACTCATCCAACGTAATGGTATGGTATCCTTCATCATGAAGATATTGCATTTGCTTCTTGAACTCTTCTGGTGGTACCACTAAAGAATGTCGAATACCTGTATCAATACGATGATAATTTAAAACGGGAACACCTACTGCCTTATAATCCCAAGAACGTTGGTATTGTATTCCCAAATATACACCTACAGCTACAATAAGCCCTAGTATACCTATAATAATACGTTTCACATTAACCTCACATGTTAGTAACTTTACCT
>CAUVRW010000143.1:0-3750 GCA_963554425.1 uncultured Veillonella sp. | reverse complement strand
TTATTTATTATGATTATTTTAATATGTAAAACTTTTGTATCACATCATATTGAAATGATCTATTATACCAATTTAGTATAGCAACCCTATTTTTATGCATATTTACTATAGAAAATGAGGAAAACTAACATTTTTAGTGTATATATGTAGTAGGTGGTATTTCCTATGGGGAGAGATTTATACCACATGTGGGAAAAATATAATAAAAATAGGTACTAAGTGGTGTTAAAGTGTTAAAAAAGTCCTGTTTTTTTGACGTATCTCCCAAAAAATGGTAAAATGTATAAGCATTTAGATATGAGGTGAACATCGTGAAAAAAATAACTCTCATAGCGATTTTACTCTTAGTTTGTTGTATGGCTACAGCTTTTGCAACATCTGGACGTGGTGATCGCGGTAAAGAGGTAGAGGAGTTACAAGCGTTGTTAGTAGCCCAAGGCTATTTGCTTGATACAGCAGATGGAGTATTTGGGAACAATACAGAATACGCAGTGCTCGTCTTTCAGAAAGAACACGGGTTAACTCCAGATGGTAGAGTAGGTACAGAAACAATGCGTGCGCTACTAGAGAATCAAAAACAATTTGAGGGGCAGCAAGCGTCTCGAAATACCCGTAGTGTGGAGGTATCACGGTTTGGTGACCGTGGTCGAAACATAGAAGAAGTACAACTTAAATTAGTAGATAGTGGATTTTCTCCTGGAGCTGTTGATGGTGTCTTTGGGGATGGAACTAAAGAAGCTTTGATTCGTTTCCAGCGTCATTATGGATTACCAGTGACAGGAACTGTTGATAGTGCTACATGGTCAAAATTATCTATCAAACGAGGCAAACCAACAAGCTATAAAAAAACATTAGAAATGGAAGCTAGTGCCTATTCAAGTTATGAATCTGGTACACATACAGCTAGAGGCAACGCACTTCGCCGTGGGTATGTTTCGGTAGATCCTAATGTAATTCCATTAGGAACAGAAGTGTATGTGGAAGGATATGGTTATGCTGTAGCGGATGATACAGGTGGTGCTATTATAGGTCATCGCATTGATTTGGCTATGGATAGCTATAATGAGGCCATCCAATTTGGTCGTCGAACAGTAAAAGTATATATTTTAGATTAGAGAAGTCATTGATTTGTTGTAAAACAGAAAGAACATCTAATTGCAAACGTGTTATTACACAAAAATAAAGAGGTAGGAACTAGAGTGATTTAGTTGTTATTAATATAGAGGATAGCTGATTCAGAGAATTAGCTATCCTTTGTTTTATAGGTTCCCTATGCTATAATAAAATGTATTCTAAGTAGTAAATATAGGAGGATATGGTGGATATTACATCAACACAAGGGTTATTAGCAATTTTACAAATTATTATTATTGATATATTATTGGCTGGCGATAATGCTATCGTTATTGGTATGGCAGCTAAAAACTTGCCGGAACATTTGCGTAAACGTGCTATTTTCTGGGGCACAGCAGGGGCGATTGTTTTACGTCTTGTTATGGCTATTTTATTCATTGAAGCTTTAGATAATATTCCTGCATTACGCATTGTTGGTGGGATTATGTTGCTTTGGATTGGCTATTCCTTATTGAAAGATGGCGATAATGAACACAATATTGAAGCAAAAGATAATATCTGGGGCGCTATTGCTACGATTATCATTGCTGATGGTGTTATGGGCATCGATAATGTGCTAGGCGTTGTGGCAGCAGCAGAAGGTCATTTTGGTCTTGTTGTGGCAGGTATGCTCGTGACAGTACCAATTATTGTTTGGGGCAGTACAATCTTTGTCAAACTAATCGATAAATTCCCTGTGATCTTATATGTAGGTGGCGGTATCTTAGGCTGGGTATCTGCTAGCATGATTCAGCATGATCCGATGGCAACACCATACATTGAACCATATAGCTTGCCATTCCATATCGGCTGTGTTGTATTGGTATTAGGCGCAGCAATCATCCGCAATCGTTTGGTAAAATAAACTGATATTAGTGAAAGTAACAGCTCAATGCACTAGAACATAAGACGGACTAGTTCAGAAAAAGAAGTGTAATACATAGGCATATAGTCTCCGTAGTGGGGCTATATGCTTTTTGTTATTGGGTTATAGGACAAAATGAGTTGCTTTCACTAGTAATGATGTTAGAGTCGTGTAAAGAACATATAAAAAATGATATAATAAAAAGAAATATATGGATAAAACGATTACATTGTGTATAAGGATATATAGATGAGTGAGAAGAAGAAACAACTGAAAGCACCAGTGTGCGTTGGAAATACATATACCATTACTATTCACGGCACGGGTAGTAGTGGCGAAGGAGTAGGCAGATACGAAGGATTTACCGTATTTGTGCCCTATGCATTGCCCAATGAAACGGTACAAGTAAAAATTAATGTAGTTAAGAAAAATTATGCCGTAGGTGACATCGTATCGGTTATGACACCGTCTGCAGAGCGAGTATATCCGCAATGTGAAGTATATGGCAATTGTGGAGGCTGCCAATTACAACATGCATCCTATACAGAACAATTGCGACTAAAAACAGAATCTGTAAAAGCTGTCATTGAACGTATTGCTAAATGTGATCCAGAGTTAGTATTACCTTGCATAGGCCCCAAGGCTCCTTGGCGATATCGTAATAAAATGCAAATGCCTGTAAGTGGCACCATCGGCAACATCCGCATGGGCTTTTATCAAAAAGGTTCCCATAGCATTATCAATCACGAGCATTGTCCTATCCAAGATGCGGGCAATGATGAGATTCGAAAAGTTTGCTATGAAGCCATGAACGAATTAGGTATCGAGCCCTATGATGAGCACTCTGAAAGAGGCATCATACGCCATATCGTTGGACGTATTGGGAAAGACGAATGGATGGTTATCCTTGTGAGTCGCACCGCTAGTATTCCTCGTGAATCGGAGTTGGTTGAACACATCGTAAAAGGGTTGCCAAAAGTAACATCTATCGTAGTGAATCACAACCCAAAACAAACGAATGTGATTTTAGGACCTACGAATCGTACACTTTATGGGAAAGATCAGATTACAGATTACATTAAAGATTTATCATTCCAGTTGTCTCCGCATTCCTTCTTTCAAGTAAACCCAGAACAAACCACCGTGTTGTATGACACCGCCTTGGAATTTGCAGATCTGAAAGGTGATGAAACGGTCATTGATGCCTACTGCGGAACAGGAACGATCTCTTTGTTCTTGGCACACAAAGCAAAGCACGTCATTGGCATTGAAATCGTGGCACCAGCCATCGAAGATGCGAAGAAGAATGCACTTCGCAATGGATACGAGAATACAGAATTTATCGTAGGCGACGCAGCCGTTGAAATGCCTCGCTTGTATAAACAAGGTATCGAACCTGACGTCATCGTATTCGACCCTATCCGTGCAGGTTGTAAAGAAGACGTGCTGCACGCAGCTATCGGTATGGCACCACAGCGTATCGTCTACGTGTCGTGCAACCCATCCTCTATGGCACGAGATATAGAAATCCTTACGAAGTATGGCTACAAATTAGTGAAAGTCCAACCAGTAGATATGTTCCCGCAGACATATCATACTGAGGCCGTATCTTTGCTTACTAGGAGCGAAGCGACGCAGTAAGCATTAGATCGGCCCATGTCAGGGATGTCCAAGAATTCGAGCGAAGCGAAGAAGGATTGGAAACAGCCTACGACTGAGGCTGTATCTTTGCTTACTAGATGAGAAGGAAATTTGATTAATCATAACAGTTG
>CAUVRW010000142.1:0-3792 GCA_963554425.1 uncultured Veillonella sp. | reverse complement strand
GGTCAGGACGATCTTGTTCTAATAAATAGGACAAAGAGAATTTCACACAGTCCACTGGTGTGCCTTCTACAAAGAGCATCCTAGGATTCTCACCCTCTTCACTCATCTCTTTTGCTCGAATCGGCACTTGTACCGTTAACGCACTAGATTTTGCACTTTGCTCCACCTTAGGTGCCACCATTGTTACTCGATGGTGCTTTGCTAATTCCTGTGCTAATCCTTGTATCCCTGGGGCCCATAAGCCGTCGTCATTTGTTAGTAAAATATGCATAGTATCTCCTATCTATATAGTAATAATATATCTACTATTGTATAGTAAATTGACTAATATTTCTATATTTGTAAGATTCCGAATATATTTATTTTAGAATTATATCGAACATAAAAACGGCTAGTCCAATCTCAGGACCAGCCGTTACTTTGTTCGATATTATTCTATTATTCTTCAATAGCTGATATTTTATCCACACGTTTTGCATGACGACCGCCTTCAAATTCGGTGTGTAACCAAATGTCGACGATATCTAATGCCAACCCTTGACCGATAACACGTTCTCCCATAGTGAGCACGTTAGCATTGTTATGCTCACGGCTAGCATGGGCAGAGAATGTATCATGACATAATGCGGCGCGAATGCCTTTTACTTTGTTCGCTGCAATACCGATACCAATACCTGTACCACATGTCAAAATGCCACGGTCAAATTCACCAGCTGCTACTGCTTCTGCCAATGGTTTTGCCACATCTGGATAATCCATGGAATCTGTGGAGTATGTACCAAAATCTTTGTACTCAATACCTTGTTTTTCTAGTAATCTTTTAATAGCTTCTTTCAAATGAAATCCACCATGATCACAACCAACTGCTACTTTCATTTTGTCCTCCTTTATTTAATACTAAGTTCATAAAATAGTATTTTATCAATATATACCTCTATACGCGTATATTGTTCATACATGCCTCTGCTATGGAAACATATCCGCATCGTTAATGTATAGATACAAGCAATTATAGTATTCTTTATATGCTATGGCATCCAATCTTTTTGATAAATCAATTGGAACATTCTTATTTATGCAATGCAAGCCCTTGTTGTACATACCGTACAATCTGTTCCGCTGTCTTAGTATATATATCTTGAGATTGTCCAAATGGGTCTTCTACATCGCCTACTTCGCCAGCAAATTCCGCAAGGGTCATAATTTTTTTACTATCGAAAGGAAATTGGCGAAGTAATATTTTTTTATGATCTTCTGTCATCGCCAATACATAATCTGCGGCTTTCACAAAATCTACTTTTAATGGTCGAGAACTGTGCTCGCTAATATCTTCGCCTACTAATTCTCGAACTGCCTCCACAGCTTCGTCGCTCACCTTAGCCCCTGGCACACAAAATAAACCTGTGGATAAAGTTACCACCTCTATACCAAGGTCACGTCCAACAGCACGAGCAATTCCTTCCCCCATGGGACTACGACAGGTATTCCCTGTACAAACAAATAATAACTTCATTTACTACCTCTATTATGATTATATATAAAGTTCTTATACTCCAATCAAAACTTACTCACTGATATATACTTGACCGCCACTAGCTTTTTCCAAGCGGTTCATAACAGCCACTCCTAGGCCTTCTTTTTTACAACCTTCTACAATGAGTAGGTCCACATCTTTTTCGTTGAAAGCTAGCAACCCCTCATACAATTGATTTGCCAAAGATACAGGCTCCGCTGTTTCTCCATAAATAATCGCAACAATATCTTGAGTGTCAGCACCTACCCCGAATGAAGCTAGGTAACTCACATGTGTATCTTCAGATATAGTAGTTGATTTTACAGGTAATGCCTCTATTAGCCCGTCCCAAGTTTGTTGGGATAGAAATAAACCAATACGTTTACACATATGTACCTTGGATTGTATAGTTTCCACCACAGACTCTGTGGAACCCACTAACACTTGCACAGGCATATCCGGTGCATAATGGCGATATTTCATTCCTGGTGCTTTGGGCGCTTCTGTAGGATCATGTAACGCTGTATCATACACCACATGGTCCGCCACCATTTCTAGCATCTCTTTTGTAACACCGCCGGGACGTAGGATAATTACCGTATCATCTTCTACTTGTACTACTGTAGATTCTACACCAATTTCACAGGGTCCTGCATCTACTACAGCATGAATGCGTCCTTTCATATCGTGTAGGACAGCTTCTGCCGTAGTCGGGCTTGGTCGACCTGAGCGATTGGCACTTGGTGCTGCAATAGGCACACCAGCTATGCGTATCATCTCACAACATACTTCGTGGTCTGGACATCTCAGTGCCACTCGTGAAAGTCCACCAGTTGCTCGTTCTGGCACTAGCGCAGACTTTTCAAAGGTGATCGTCAATGGACCTGGCCAAAAGGTATCCATTAAGGTTTGCTCTAAAGGAGTGATATGTCGTACTAAACGATGTACCATAGACTGGTCGCATACATGTAAAATTAATGGATTATCAGAAGGCCTTCCCTTGGCTGCATAAATTCGATCCATCGCATCCGCTGCCAGCCCATTAGCCCCTAAGCCATACACCGTCTCCGTAGGTATAGCCACCAAATCTCCTACACGGAGCAAGGTTCCTGCTAATTCCACATCGTCAGTTGTTAATACCTGTGTCTCAATAGGATCTAATGCTTCCATATCGTACCTCCTTTCCTATTATAATATTATATCACTTAATAACGAATTTATTTTTAAAATATATGAGGTTCTAATTTTAAATCTTAGCCTTTCTCCCCAAAGCGAGCACTATATAAACTTGTATTTATACGTACTGCTGTTTACTACCTAAGATAGAGCGCCATATACTTCGGAGCAAATCTCAGTGGAACGTAAATTTGTGGAGAAGTATATGGCGCTCTATCTCTATTATTACATCCAAAGGATAAAAATTTATATAGAAGAGCGTCGTACTTCCCAACGTACTTCACGAATGATACCAGCTATATCTCGTTGATACACTGGTTCTCCATATTGTCCTGTTTCTCTAGCTAGTTTAGATACTGACTCTTCTTGACCCTGTCCAATTTCGATAGCAAGGTATCCACCGTCTTTTACAAAACGCCAGCCTTCACGAATAATAGGAACATAGAACTCTAATCCCGTATCTCCTCCATGAAGTGCAATATGAGGTTCGTGTAATACCTCTTGAGATAATGCTTTCATCTCTGCTGTTGTGATATACGGCGGATTCGACACAAGTACATCAAACAGACCTTCTAAGGATGTGATTTGTTCTCCAAATAGAGATTTACAAGCCTCTATTAGCGCATTATATTCAGTACCTTTGCCTATTATCATCTGTTCTAACAGTTGTTTTACATCACTTTCACAGAACCTTGAAACATCGGCTAATTCCAAAGATCTGCAATTCTCCTCAGCCACTACTAATGCTTTATCGGAAATATCTAAGCCTACACCAGTGGCATTCGGTAAATAATGTAATAGACTTAACAAAATAGTACCGGGACCTGTGCATAAGTCTAAGATGCGTGGAGATGCATCCACATCATAGAGTTCTAAGATGTCTTCAATCAATGTTTCTGTATCGGGACGAGGAATCAGCACATGTTCATTCACATGAAAGTCTAAGCCCATAAATTCTTTATGACCTGTAATGGCTGCTACACTATACCCCTTCGCACGTTGTACCACTAGAGGTCGATAGGCATCTAATTCAGCTTTGTCCAAAGGTCGGTCAAAGTTGACATATAAATACATACGGTCACAGCCCAAACTATGAGAAAGCA
>CAUVRW010000141.1:0-3812 GCA_963554425.1 uncultured Veillonella sp. | reverse complement strand
TTGCCAATGGTACAAGTCAACCTAGCATGAGCTCCATGTACTATGGTTTGACTGGTCACGATCGTCAACCGGATATGAATGTAGACTATATGGAAGAAGCATCCAACTACTTTGGCTCCATTCGTCCATACTACAAAGGGGTAGACCATACATCTTCCTATCCAAATACAACTGTATACCAACATGAAATGCCTGGTGGACAATATTCTAACTTGCAACAACAAGCGAAGAGTGTTGGACTTGGCGAACGCTGGGAAGATATTAAACGTGTATATCACGAAGTAAGTATGTTATTTGGGGATATCATCAAAGTAACGCCATCTTCCAAAGTCGTAGGGGACATGACTTTGTTTATGGTGCAAAATAATTTGACAGAACAAGATATCTACGATAAAGGTGATACATTGGACTTCCCACAATCTGTAGTTGAATTCTTCAAAGGATACATCGGTACTCCATACTTGGGATTCCCTGAACGTTTGCAACAAATCATCTTGAAAGGTGAAAAACCATTAGATGGACGTCCTGGTGCTACTCTTCCAGCAGTTGATTTTGAACTAGTTCGTAGAGAATTAGCAGAAAAAGGCGCAGGCACTACAGATGAAGATGTAATTGCTCATTGCTTATATTCCAAGGTATTTGCTGATTATACTACGTTCAAACATGACTATTCCGATGTAAGTGTTCTTGATACACCAACATTCTTCTTTGGTATGAAACGTGGTGAAAGCGTAGAAGTTACCATCGAACAAGGTAAAACATTGGTGATTAAATATATTCAAATGAGTGAAGCGGACGAAGACGGTAATCGTTATGTCTTATTCGAATTGAATGGTCAACCTAGAACGATTAAAATTCACGACAAACACACTAAAACAACCGGTGTAGTTCGTCATAAAGTGGATCCAACAAAACCAGGCGAAGTAGGTGCTACGTTGTCCGGTTCTGTGGTGAAAATTGTGGCACAAGTAGGTCAAGCTGTGAAAAAAGGTGACGCTCTTGTGGTGACAGAAGCGATGAAGATGGAAACTACAATTACAGCGCCGGTATCTGGTGTGGTAGGGATCATCCATGTCCGTGAAGGTAGTCGTATTGAAAGTGGCGATTGCTTGTTAACTATCGAAGAACAAGCGCACGTAGCAAACTAATCCATACGACGCATGTTGTATCAGTTTGTTAGAAGATATGGGACTAATAGTATTTATGTATATGGATTATACATAGGTTACTCAGTATTACTAACAAGATATACCATAGATGTACCGCAGATATATGACAGATATATCGCAAGTTATAGTGTACATATGTTGTAGGTTATATCATATGACATACGAAAACAGGAGCAACGCTGTTGCTCCTGTTTATCATATATATGTGAGAATCTGTTATTATATAGTTATGTAGCAGAAATGAATAGAAATACATAGAAATAAATATAAGAAAAAATATAAGATATAAAAGGAGTGATTCTTATGGCATTCAAATTGCCAGAAAGGTCCATCAGTAAGGGCCCTAATTTCATTCGAGATGTATTTGAACGTGGCGCAGGGATTCCTGGATTCATTAGTTTTGGTATAGGAAATCCTGCTGGTGAAGTGGTGCCAGTAAAGGAAATTCAAGCTGCCTTTGACCACATTGTACATACAAATCCATTAGAAATTTTACAATATGGTCCCATGCAAGGAGATGCCAAGTTAGCAGAGCAAACATTGCACCGTTTGGTACATGTTCATCACATGCCTACAGAGAACCAACAGTTGTTATTGTCCATTGGAGCAGGTCAAGACTTAGGGCTAGTGCCACGTACCGTGTGTGATGCGGGCGATGAAGTGTATATGGATGCCTATACTTTTACAAGTGCTATCAATGCAGTGCGCAGTGTAGGTGCCAAAGCTGTGGGTATTCCTACCGATGGGAATGGTATGATTCCAGAAGCTTTAGAAGAGGAGGCAAAATCTGGGAAGGGTAAATATGTGTATCTGATTCCTAACTTTCAAAATCCTACAGGTATCACTATGCCATTAGAACGTCGAAAAGCGATTTATGAAATTGCAAAAGCTTATGATTTGTTCATTTATGAAGATGATCCATATGGTGAAATTCGATTCGCTGGTGAACGAGTTCCTACTTTTAAAGAAATGGATACAGATAATCGTGTGCTCTATGCAGGGTCCTATTCTAAAACGATTTCTGCAGGGTTACGAGTAGGATTTTTATATGGTCCAAGTGAAGTGATTCAAGCCATCCAAGTGATGAAGAATAATTGTGATGGTCAAATGCCACTAGTTACACAACGTGTAGTAAGCCATTTGTTAGAACATATCGATTATGATGAACAGATCCAAAAGGTGTGCAAGGTGTATCAAGAAAAATGCCAAGTTATGTTGGATACATTCCGGAAATTTGGTAGTTCTAAAGTACATCTAACGGAGCCTACTGGGGGGATGTTCGTATGGATGACCTTACCAGACCATGTAGACTGTGATGCCTTCTTTGAAGAGGCCATTGCTCGCAAAGTAGGAATTGTAAAAAGTGGTGCCTTTGCCGCAGATGGAGTTCCTTATGGACAACATTTCCGTTTGAGCTATACTGTGCCATCTTTGGAAGATATCCGTAAAGGCATGCAAATCATTGGAGAATTGACACGTGAGTATTGTGGGGACTAAGTATTTCCACTGTACATGTATTTGATACAGATGAATTACAAGCGCAACATACGTAGGATAACTGTGTTAGTTATTAGCGATTATGTTGCGCTTATCTTATAGGAGGGTGTTACAAAATACTTGTATCCTATGATATAATATGAATATACCTATAGATATATAGGATATACATGCTTTCACAGGTGTGAATGGCATTTATTGTTATGGTAGAGAAAGTTCTTAGGACTTTCAGACATATAGAAAGAAGGTTTATTATGGCATGTGGAGATAACGGTGGTTGCAGCGGTTGCGCTTCCTCTAGCGGATGCGGTACGCAACAACCAGTAGATTTAACAGTAAAAACAAATGATAGAAGTCATGTGAAAAAGGTGATTGGCATTGTATCCGGTAAGGGTGGTGTAGGTAAATCCTTAGTCACAAGTTTAATGGCAGTAAGCCAGTCTCGTAAGGGTAAATCTGTAGGGATTCTTGATGGAGATATTACAGGTCCATCCATTCCAAAAGTATTTGGTTTGAAAGACAAAGTACGCAGTGATGATGGCAAGCTAATGTATCCTATCGTGTCTAAAAACGGCGTAAAAGTGATGTCTGTGAATTTGCTATTAGATGATGAGTCGGATCCAGTTCTTTGGAGAGGTCCTGTGGTAGGCAATGTGGTTAAACAATTCTTCTCCGATACGGTATGGGGCGATGTAGATTACTTATTTGTAGATATGCCTCCTGGAACAGGGGACGTAGCGATGACAGTGTTTCAATCTTTACCATTGGATGGTATTATTGTGGTCACATCTCCGCAAGATTTAGTGTCTATGATTGTGGAAAAAGCAGTAAAAATGGCGGATATGATGCAAGTGCCTATCATTGGTGTGGTAGAAAACTTTGCCTATTTCCATTGCCCAGATAATGGAAAAGATTATAAAATCTTTGGTGAAAGTCATATCGATGAAGTATTGAAAAAATACAATTTATTGTTACTAGGTCGATTACCAATCGATCCAAAAGTAGCGGAATTGTGCGACGCTGGTGAAATTGAAACCATAACAACAACAAATTTAGAATCGGTAGGCTTACCAGAGTAAGTGTGGACAATACCATAGTGTACGTTGTACCTATGGTATTTTTCATAGGAGGAACTATGTGTGAACA
>CAUVRW010000140.1:0-3885 GCA_963554425.1 uncultured Veillonella sp. | reverse complement strand
CAAAAATATCTCATCAAAAAACAGAAGATGATTTCTACCAAGAGTTTTTAACGGAGCGGATAAAAACAGAAATCGGCAAGTTATTGTTAGCTATAAAAATGGATTATTTTAAAGAAGATGTAAAAGATTTCTCCATTCAAGTCAAACGAAATGGAAAAAATATCTTGTTAGAAACGGCACCTAAAAAAGTAAAATAAAGATAACAGGTTGACAATAAATATCGAAAAGTATCTAATAAAATCCCTCTATATTAGTATAAAAACATGGAACTACATCGATAAAATTCATATGACTAAAAAGCATGTGTTTAGGTTGACAAAGAAAGCGTTTAGTAGTCTAATATAGGTATGTACAATGTACATGAGATAACAGTAACTCATGTATTTAATAATTCCCCTTCTATCAGGTGGTAGAGTCTTGATAGGGAAGGGTCAATGTGAAGGAGAAGGATTATGAGTGCAAAAAGAGTAAGATTAGTAGAAACAGTTCTTCGTGATGGTCATCAATCTATCTTGGCTACACGTATGCGTATGAAACACATGCTTCCAGCATTACAACAATTGGATGAAATTGGTTATGATGCATTGGAATGTTGGGGTGGTGCTACATTTGATAGCTGTATCCGTTTCTTGGACGAAAACCCATGGGAACGTCTTCGTACATTAAAAGCAAACTTAAAAAACACACCATTGCAAATGTTACTTCGTGGCCAAAACTTATTAGGTTACAAACATTATGCTGATGATGTGGTAGAAGCATTTGTTCGTAAAGCAAAAGAAAACGGTATGGACCGTATCCGTATTTTCGACGCATTGAACGACCCTCGCAACATGCGTGCTGCTATCGAAGCAGGTAACAAAGCTGGCGTTCATGTACAAGGTACTATGGTTTATACAATCAGCCCTGTACACACTAATGAAAGCTTCGTAAAAGTTGCTAAAGAATTGAAAGAAATGGGTATCGATTCCCTTTGCATCAAAGATATGTCCGGCTTGTTAGCTCCATACGATGCAGAATCCTTAGTAAAAGACTTACGCAAAGAATTTGGCGAAAAATTCGATATCGATTTACACAGCCATTTCACTTGCGGTTTAGCATCTGCTACATACTTAAAAGCAGTAGAAGCTGGTGTTGACATCATCGACACTGCATTGAGCCCATTCGGTCATGCAACTAGCCAACCTGCTACTGAATCTATCGTTGAAATCTTCAAAAACACTCCATACGATACTGGTTTAGATCTTGCTAAAATGCGTGAATTAGCTACATACTTCCGTGGCGTTCGTAAAGAAATCGCTGATGAATTCGGCTTGACTCCAGCTCATGAAGTATTGCCAGAAGTTCGTCACTACCAAATCCCTGGCGGTATGTTGTCTAATACTCAAAACCAATTGAAAGAAATGGGTATGGCTGATAAATTCTTCGACGTAATGGATGAAATGCCTCGCGTTCGTGAAGATCTTGGCTTCCCTCCATTGGTAACTCCAACATCTCAAATCGTTGGTACAATGGCTATGATGAACGTGTTGTTCCAATCCCAAGGATTGCCTCGTTACAACACTACACCAGCTGAAGTAAAAGACCTAGTTCGTGGTAAATACGGTCAACTTCCAGCAGCTGTAAAACCAGAAATTAAAGAATTAATCATTGGTGATGAAACTCCTATCACTCATCGTCCAGCTGATGACGTAGCTCCAGAAATGGAAAAAATGCGTGCTGATCTTGAAGCTAAAGGCTTTACTGGCGTAACAGAAGAAGACGTATTAACATACGCTATGTTCCCAGAAGTAGCACTTCAATACTTCGAAAAACATGCAACACCTGTAACTCAAAAAGTATTGAACTACAAAGGTGAATAGTTAATCCTTACATTCACATATAAAAAGCGACCTCTTTATGGGTCGCTTTTTATTGTAATTACATAGTGATTATGTTGGGAGTTATGGCTCTTTGACAAAAGATTGGAATTTGTCTACCAACTCATTTTCTCCTATAAACCCATTTTGACCTATAATCCAGAGATTACTCTTGTATGAGTGGCAGCAACATGTAGTATGGAGACTTAATTATTGTGAATGAAAGTTTACACGGAGCTGTGGAGATATGCTATAATACAACTATATATAAAAATATACATTATCCTATACAAAAGATATAGGTAACATAGGTAAAATAGGTAACATCGAATCAATAGAAATTGGGAGTGAAGACCATGAAAAATGGTAATAGAAGACCGAGACGTCCTGTTAGGGCAAAAGCGAGTGGTACATGGAAGAAGATACGCTACGCTGTATTCGTCTTGTTTGCAATCGTATTAGTGCAGCAAGTGTATACGATTTATAGCTTGCATCAAGAAAAACAACAGTTGGAGCAACAATTACAGGAACTAAAACAAGAAAATGAAAGTTTATCGGAGCAAAAGAAATTGTTAGAAGACGATAAACATATCGAAGGTGTAGCACGGGAAGAATTGGGCCTAGTGAAACCTGGGGAAGTTCCCTATGTTCGATAAGGGAAAGTGATACAAAGGTATCACTTTTTTTGTGTATTCTATGGATAGGCTGTAAATATGGATGTAAATCACAAGGGATAGAAAGTTGAGTGATATAAATGAAACAATATACAGTGCAACAAGGTAGTCGGATAGGAATTGTAGATTTAGGGTCCAACTCATTTCGAGTATTATTAGGAACCTATGATGGTTCGCAGTGGCAGAATGAACCGAAGCAATTATGGACTACACAATTAGGTAAACGTCAGGGTAATGGACTATTAACAGAGGAAGCTATAGAGCGTGGTGTTCAGGCTCTCAAAGAAATAGAAGAGGTACTCACTGACTATGGGGCTACTATCCGCATTGGTCTTGCTACGAGTGCCATTCGAGAATCAGGAAATGGCAAGGACTTCTTAGAGAAAGCCAAGCAAGTGTGTCCTATGGAGTACCGTGTTCTAAGTGGTGAAGAAGAGGCTACCTATGGATTTATAGGGGCCACGGTTTATGAAAATCCAGACTTTCACTATGCTACTATTGATGTAGGGGGAGGAAGTACGGAAATTGCCTTGGGTGATGCGAACCATGTGTACTTTACAAAATCCTATCCAGCTGGTGCTGTGCGTATGCAAGATATATCTAGTGAGGGACCCCAACGTGTATGGGAAGAAACTGTGCGTATGTGGGATGAACTACCCATTGAAGGAATGTTTGGCGAGTTTATTGGTATTGGTGGCACTGCAACATCCTTGGCGGCGATAGATTTGCAAATGGAACGTTACGATCCTAGACGAATACAGGGGCATCGTATGGACCGCGGTACTATTGAAGCTATGATATTACAGCTTCGGTATATGAGTCGTGAAGAACGGTTGGAAGTGAAAGGTTTGCAACCAGGGCGTGTAGATATTATTGTGCCAGGGGCCGAGATTATTACATCTCTTATGGATACCTATCAAATTGGATCGATTGTGGTCAGTGAATCTGATGGATTAGAAGGGTGGCAAGCGCAATATGGTGCAAAATAAATCCTATTATTCTTGGGCGCCGTTGGTGACTAGTTTGTTAGATGCCTATGAAAGTCAAGGAGATTTGCACACCAGTATAGAAGTGGAAAAGGCCAATGAAACACGCAAATATGTGGAGATGGTTGTGCCCTTGCTGACGATGGAAGAATTGGCTGAGCAAGTAGATAACAGTCGCACCGTGTTGAATAGATACTATGGAGAAAATTGTATTGATCAGTATCATACGTATCGACACCGTATGTATCAATCTACTATCCCTATGAATCGTAGTCGAGAGAAAGCCTTATATGGAGATATGTGGGCTACTGTATTGCGGTTTCGGCAGGCAGTGACAGCAGCGATGAGGGACTCAATAACAAAAGATAC
>CAUVRW010000139.1:0-3909 GCA_963554425.1 uncultured Veillonella sp. | reverse complement strand
TCAACTAATGATACCATATAATGCATAGTTATGACAAATTGAATAGATTCGATTAGACAATTTCTTTTTCTTCTTCTGTTAAATCTATGAATGTGCCTACTTCTTCAATAGAGTCAAGTGTAATTCTATCGATAGCAATACGTTGTAAGTATGTTACCGTTCCACCACAAGCACCAATCATACGTTTCACTTGATGATATTTTCCTTCGTAAATCGTCAACTCACAGGAGTGAATCGTTTCACCCGACTCATTTATCATATCCTCATCATTGTGAAGAGTTAATTCTGCTGGTTTACACACTGTACCATCCCCTAACACCATGCCTTCTTGAATGCGACGAATACCTTCCTCGGACAAAGTGCCACAATATTCAACATAGTAGGTTTTACCAATATTCTTTTTGCCATGGATGATTTTGTGAGCCCAGGGACCATCGTTGGTTAATAATAGCAACCCTTCTGTATCTTTATCGAGTCGTCCTACAGGAAATACTTTCAACGTTTGAAACTCTTCAGGAAGTAATTCCATAATAGTAGGGTCTACAGGATCTTCAACCGCTGTTACATATCCAGCTGGTTTGTGAAATTTAATATAATATTCTAATTGTGCTTGTACAACTTGATCTTGAACTGTAACAATATCTATATCAGGATTGATATGCATATCTTTCTTCTTGATAATAGTATCATTTACTTTCACTAGACCTTGTTTAATTAAATCATGCACTTCTTTTCTTGTACCAAAAGCTTTATGGGCTAAAAATTTATCAATCCTCACCGTAACCACCTTCTCTCACATGAGTATGAGATGTATCATTTAAGATACAAATACGATTATAAGGGGATTGGTCACCCCAGAAATCCACTACACTAACAGCTGTATTCCCCTGTGCTAAACGCCATAAACAGTTTAATGGAATACCTGTTAATGCACATAATAATGTGCGTATGGTTCCTCCGTGACAAACTACCAATAACCGTTCACCATCCTCCATACGCGCCAACTCTTCTAATAAACGAGTATAGGCACGCTCTTGCACCATTTCTACAGTCTCCCCATTAGGGATTGGTTTTTGTGACGGATCTTCATAAATAGCTTCGATTTGGCCCGGCCACCGTTCATTAATTTCAGAATAGGTTAAGCTTTCCCAGTCGCCAAAGTTAATTTCTCTTAATCCTTCTGTGAAAGTAGTAGGAATATATCGGCCTTTTAAAATTTCTTCAGCCGTAACTCTAGCTCGTACTAGGTCTGAAACAATAGCTCTATGAAAATGAACATCTCGTAAAGCATTCCCCACATCCACAGCTTGAGCCATGCCTTTTTCATTTAATGGTATATCGCTGAATCCTTGATGCTTTCCAAGGTGATTCCAATCCGTTTCACCATGGCGAACAAAATAAATTTGTATCATTATATCTCCTATTATAATCTAAAATATGCTTGTAAAGCCTGTATTAGTTGCTGATTTTGCTTTTTTGTTTTGACAGCTACCCGAAACCAATTAGGCCCTAGCCCAGTATACTGAGAGCAGTCTCTAAGTAAGATAGATTGATGATATAAATTCTGAATCATATCTTCTAATGAATACTGCTCATGTAGGTGGCAAAGAATATAATTCACAGATGGTTCAATGCACTGTAAGGAGTCCATCTGCATAAGCTCCTTATATAGCCATTCTTTTTCTGTTTTTAGTGCTGTACGAGTCCTTTTTATATAATCTACATCTTGTAGAGCCTCTTCGCTGTATATTTGAGCTATATGGTTTACAGACCAAGCAGGAATATGATCTTTGATAAATTGTGTAATCATAGGGTTTGCCATCATCGCCCCAATCCGTAAACCAGGGACTGCGTAAAACTTAGTTAAAGAATGTACAACAATCACATTGTCATACTCTTTTACATAGTTACGCATAGAATATGTATCCCCTAAAAAATCAATAAATGACTCATCAAACACTAGATAATGGCCATTTTTTTGGCACACTTCAAATAGTTCATTACTTCGATCTTTCCATAAGGTACCACAAGGATTATTGGGATTTCCAATAAATACTAGCTGGTGTTTGCTCTGCTGTAGGTCTTGTAACATAGTATTCAAATCATAGGAAAAACTAAATATATGCTCATCAAATTCTAAGGGGTATTCTACAATGGGCAAATCACAAGCCTTGGCCCCATGACTGTATTCGGAAAATCCTGGAGCTGGCACATAAATACCTTCAATCTGAGGCAATCGACAGATAGCATAAATTAACTCTGCCGCTCCATTGCCAAAAACGATACATTCCTTTGGGATATTCCACAATTCAGAAGTGATGGAATAAAGATGAGTCATATCTGGATCTGGATAATGAATGATATCCTGCAATGCGTCCTTCACGGCATCCAAGCCCTTACTACTCATACCTAATGGGTTAATATTGGCACTAAAATCTAAAATTTGATCTAAGGAAGTATGTAATAGTCGGCTCGCTTTATGCACATTGCCACCATGTACATTCGTTGTTTTCACTATGATAACCTCCTTTATCGTTCCATAAAAGTAATTCCTTCATTCGTAGTTTCTACTATATCCATGAAGGTAAGATTTGGCAATTCCTGTTTTACTCGTTGTAAACAGTGTACAACACTTGGTGAATCTGGGGGGAATAGCAAACCTAGCACGGTTCCACTATGGGCAATAATCGTTCCGATAGCATTACACTCTACACCAATTTGATGCAAAGCATATAAATTTGGCTTCTGCAATATACGTTGATTACCGAAAGAACTAATGGTAGAGGCTTCACCGATAAGTTTAACATTATGCTTATGTATACCTTCTTTAAATTTTGCTAAAGCTTCTACCATCAACTCTTCTTTTTCATCAATTAAAGCATCTAAATTTCGTTGATGATTAAATTGTACTGTATCAATAGTACCACCTTCGTCGAACATAACGATGCGGATCGGTGGACATGTGCCTAATAATTCACAACATGTACCATTGAGATAATCAAATTGAACAATACCAGGGTAAAATGGTGCATCAGTAGGCTCAATTGATAAACAGATAGAGGCCAATTGCTCCATAGATAAATTATGGCCATGGCTTTTTGCTGTAGCCATAGCCACTACACTAATATCAGCGCTACTAGAGGCCAATCCTTTTCCTTGTAAAATATCAGAATGTAAATACACGGGCTTCGCTATTGATCTATCAATACCCAATGTATCCAATACTGTGATGTACGCTTGATAGGCCTTTGATTGTAAGGAAATCGATGAAAGGGGAAGTGGAAATTGTACATCGCCAATGGCATAGGAATAACGATTAATAGGACAAGTTACTAAAAATCGTTGTCCCTTTATGGATCCTTGAATAAACTCTCCACAAGTGCCTGGCGTTCTTACATAAAATGCCAACTCTACTTCCTCCTTTCATTTATATAACACTGACAATAATTGCACCTAAAATAATAAAAACTTCTGATAATTCACATACAAATCCGTACGTATCCCCTGTAGTTCCTCCTAAATGCTTTGTTACATAGGAATTAATGATAAGATTCACAGCTAAAGCAATAACAAATAGATACGCATAAAACCATTCATAGAAGAACACTGGTAATAATGCCAAGACCGTTGCTACCGATGTGGCATACTTAGGAGCATTAGCCGCAAAAAATTTACCTATACCTTCTGGTCTTGCATAGGGAAACTTCTGAATACTAATGACCATAGTATAGCGACTCAATATGGGCATACTCACCAAAACTATAGGAACCACTATAGACGGTAGATTTACTAATAATTGCCATTTTAAGAGGGTTAAAAATACAAAGCCTACTACCCCATTACTCCCTACTCGGCTATCTTTCATAATCTCTAATTTACGTTCCCGATCTCGTCCTGAAAATAAGCCAT
>CAUVRW010000138.1:0-3926 GCA_963554425.1 uncultured Veillonella sp. | reverse complement strand
CCAATTGTAGGTTCCGCAATCTCCGCTAATTCAGCAATTTGACCAAGCCCACGCATCCCCATTTCAAGTACGCATACATCATGGTCTTCTGTTAATTGTAATAACATCTTAGGAACGCCAATTTCGTTATTATAATTCTTCTCTGTTTTGAGCACTGTAAAAGCTTTTTCTAACACAGCGCTAATCATTTCTTTTGTGGTTGTTTTCCCAGAGGAACCAGTAATGCCAATTACAGGGATAGGAAAGCGTCTACGATGATAAGTTGCTAACTGCTGGTAGGCTCGTAATGTATCTTCTACTTCAATACAAACTAAGCCATCAATGGTTTTACCACGTTTCACCACAGCACCTGTAGCACCACGTTCTTTGGCAACTGTTAAAAAGTCGTGACCATCAAATGTCATCCCTTCCAATGCCACAAATAAACCATTTTTTCCGATCGTCCTTGTATCTGTTGATACATCTGCAAAGGTGCAAGCACTTGTTCCTATACAAGATCCCTGTGTTGCCTCTAGCACTTCTTGCACTGTAAATTGTGCCATATTATCTCTCCTTCAAGGCTTCTCTTGCCACTTCACGATCATC
This sequence comes from uncultured Veillonella sp., assembly GCA_963554425.1. Taxonomy (GTDB): domain Bacteria; phylum Bacillota; class Negativicutes; order Veillonellales; family Veillonellaceae; genus F0422. The sequence continues at coordinate 3,341 of CAUVRW010000138.1, read as the reverse complement.
AAAGTGAATGGTTTCATCTTTTAAAATTTGATAATCTTCATGACCTTTACCTGCAATGATAACTACATCTCCTGTAGTTGCCTCTTTGATTGCCTTATGAATCGCTTCACGACGGTCTACAATGACTTCATAAGTGACACTATCATGTAAACCTTCTTTCACACCTACCTCTACATCTTTTACGATTTGTACAGGGTCTTCTGTACGTGGGTTATCTGAAGTTACAAATACACGATCCCCAAATTGCGCTGCAATACGTCCCATAATTGGGCGTTTTGTAGCATCTCGATCTCCACCACAGCCAAAGACCACTAAGATGCGATTTTCTACAATTTTCTTCGCTGTTTGTAGTATATTTTCTAATCCATCTGGTGTATGAGCATAATCTACAACGACTGCAAAATCTTGCCCTTCTTCGATTAATTCAAATCGACCTGGCACAGCTGTAAAAGTAGATAATGATTTTACAATCTGTTCCATCGTCAACCCTTCATATAATGCAGCGCCTACGGCAGCCAAGGTATTATACACATTGAACATACCTGCAATTTTCGTAGAAATTGGGTACATTTTTCCATCATAGGATAAAGTGAATTGGGAAGATTTAGCAGTAATCGCTAAATCAGAAGCATTCATTGTACCTTTGCCTTCTGTACTGTATGTAATCATAGGTGCTGTTGTCACATCTACAATCGCTTGACCATAGGCATCATCTACATTAATAACAGCGCCTTTACCTTCTTTCACCTGATAGGAGGCACTAACTTGTTTAAATAGCTTAGCTTTTGCCGCTAAATAATTATCGAATGTCTTATGAAAGTCCAAATGATCTTGCGTTAAATTAGTAAATACAGCTGTATCATATTCTACACCCGCTGTACGTCCCAATGCTAGGGCATGAGATGATACTTCCATAATACAATGTGTTACACCAGCATCCACCATTTGTTGTAAAATTTGCTGCAAATCTGCTACATCCGGTGTGGTATTGTGAATTGGGTACGATTGGTCATCAATCAAAATATGTACAGTCCCAATAATCCCCACTGTGTAGCCTTGGGAGCGCAACATATGACCAATAATATGAGTCGTTGTAGTTTTACCATTTGTTCCTGTTACACCAATCATACGCATTTTAGAAGCTGGGTAATCATAGAAAAATGGTACAGCATCTTGCAAGGCTTGTCTTGTATCATCCACATAGAGAACCGCTACATGTTCTGGCACGGTCACAGGTTTCGATGCAATAATCGCTACCGCACCATCTTCCACTGCTTTTGCAACAAAGTTATGCGCATCCACTGTAGCACCAACTAAACAGATAAATAAACTACCTTCTTGTACTGTTCTAGAGTCAGCTGTAATATGGCTAACAACAGATGTCAAAGGACCTTCTACCTTCGTAGGAGATACAACTTTTACAATTTCTTCCACTCGTTTCATATTGATTCCTCCAATCATAGAGAAAGCAGCCCAAAAGGACTGCCTTCATCATTCTCTAATATCCTTTTTCATCGTCACTTTGCGTTCTTCCACTGTATTTTTAGTAGTGTAAACGAAATTATCTGGTAATACCATGCCAAGTTTTTGTTGCGCTATTTTTTGAATGCGCGTAGGAGATCTTAATTCTGCTAAGCCTAAATTATATTCATAATTAGTACGATTTTCTAACACAATTTGTTCTTGTAAATTGACTGTTTCTTTCCGTGCATTTTCAGTGACACCGGTTAAGAGCAAGCAAACCAACCCTAAGACCATCGCCATTAGTACAGTTAACAAACACTGACGCATATCTGGGGTCAAATCCCAAATGAACGCTTGTGTTTTTACTTTTTTCTTTCTGACCGGTTCTACATAAGGTGCTGATTGCTCCCAATACGCAGCCTTTCGTACTAACATAATAATTCCTCCCAACTATAATTTCACGGCTACCCTCAACTTGGCACTACGGGACCGTGGATTCTCTTCTACTTCTTTGTGACTTGGCTCTATAGCCTTATTTTTTGCTTTTACAACGGGTACATGATGACACACACACACTGGTAAATTCGGTGGACATGTACATCCCTGTGCTAACTCTTTAAACGTTTGCTTTGTAATTCTATCCTCTAAGGAATGGAAAGTAATCACTGCAATTCTTCCACCTGGTTGTAACATGGATACAGCATCTACAAATGCATCATGCAAAATTTGCAGTTCCTGATTCACTTCTATACGAAGAGCTTGAAATGTTCGTTTTGCTGGATGTGGTCCATCTTGCCTAGCCTTTGCAGGTATGGCACGTTTAATGATATCCACCAACTGAAAGGTTGTCACTATAGGCGCTTTTTCTCTAGCTTCTAGGATAAATTGAACAATTCGTTTAGCCCATCGTTCTTCACCATAGTCCCAGATAATACGATATAAGTCTTCACTAGAATAAGTATTTACAATAGTTTCTGCCGTTAAAGTTCCTGTTTGATTCATACGCATATCTAACGGACCATCTTGCATATAGGAAAACCCTCGATCCGCTGTATCTAATTGATGACTCGATACACCTAAGTCAAAAACGAATCCATCGACTTCAAAAATACCTTCCTCGTGTAATGCTTGCTTTAAGTGAGAGAAATTAGTTTTGATGACTTTCACCTGGCAAGTCAAATCAGCTAATCGCTGAGATGCTGCCTCTAATGCCGCCACATCTTGATCTAAACCAATCATCATGCCTTCTGAAGATAATCGTTCACCGATAGCATGGGAATGTCCCCCACCACCTAATGTACAGTCCACATAGGTTCCATTTGGTTTAATCGCCAATCCGTCTAGCGTTTCATTGAGTAATACACTCACATGATGAAAGTTCATAATTCCTCACTTAAAATCCAATATCATCCAAATCAAGTTCTTCTGCCATAGCCTCAATATTGCCGTAAATTTCGTTGTTATAAGCATCCCAACGAGTTTTACTCCAAATCTCGATGCGTTCACCATTACCAACTACAACCACGTCTTTTTTCAACTCACCGTGGGCGCGAAGATTACTTGGTATCAACACACGGCCTTGTTTATCAAACTCAAGGTCTGCTGCACCACCTACAAAAAACCGTACCAAACTACGTTGGTTCGCTTTATTGGAGCTTTTAGAACTTAATTTTTTTGCTAGCTCTTCAAACTTTTCTTGGGTATAAATGGCTAAGGTATTGTCAAAATATCGTGTTACAACACAAGTGTCCCCCAGTTGCTCACGCATTTTGGCAGGAATGATCATGCGCCCTTTACTATCGATTGTATGTGAAAATTCACCTTTAAACATAGCAAGGACACCTCCTTTTCTCTCACCTATTTGCCCTATTTACCAC
>CAUVRW010000137.1:0-3933 GCA_963554425.1 uncultured Veillonella sp. | reverse complement strand
GAGGCATAATCTAAATGGGATAAAAAGCGAAGTTCTTCTCCCTTATGTAAGGCCAAACGTAACTTTCTCAACACGTCCACCCTCCTTATAATCAATAATCGGTGTACCCAACTCTGGGCACGCATTACAACCATTGCACGGCTTGCGACGGCAATCCCAAGTCAATGTGCCATCTACCGCACGCTCCCATTCGCGGCGTAAAAACTCTTTACTTACCGTATCGTCAAGATGATCCCATGGTAAGGCTTCTGAAAAATCACGATTTCGTCGGGCATAGTATTCTGGATCAATATTGGTATTTTCGAAAGCCTGCATCCATGTATCGTAATTGAAAAACTCTGTCCATCCATCAAACTTACAACCTAACTTCCAGGCTTCTACAACAGATGCCACTAAGCGTCTGTCACCACGGGCAAAGACTGCTTCTAAATACCCTGTATAGCCATCATGGTAGTGATAGGAAATATTTCTATTGTTGATTAATGATTTCAAGTATTTCTGTTTACGATGAATTTCTTCTACATCTTGTTGTCCGTACCATTGGTATGGAGAATGTGATTTTGGCACAAAGAAGGAACAGCTCACTGTGACCTTACCATTGCGTTTACCAGTAATTTCTCGATGTAAATCAAGCACTTTATAGGCTAAATCGGCAATACCTGCTACGTCTTCATCCGTTTCTGTAGGCAAGCCCATCATGAAATAGAGCTTTACTGTATTCCAACCAGACTTAAAAGCATTTTCACAGGCGGACATCAAATCCTCTTCACTAACACCTTTATTGATAACATCACGCATCCGTTGAGATCCTGCTTCTGGAGCGAAAGTTAAACCACTTTTACGCACTTGTTGTACTTTTTTAGCGATATCGATAGAAAAGGCATCAATACGTAAGGATGGTAAACTAACGCTCACTTGTTTATCTTTAAACTCTTCCATCAACATATCTACTAATTCCGGCAATTTAGAATAGTCCGCAGAACTTAGAGACATCAAGGAGATTTCATTGTAGCCAGTATTGGCAATAATTTCTTTTGCTAATTGTACCAATCGTTCTGGAGTTCGTTCACGCACTGGACGATATAACATACCAGCTTGGCAGAAACGACAGCCACGTAAACACCCTCTAAATAATTCAAGTACCGCTCTATCATGAACAATATCTAAGTATGGCACTACAGGTTTTGTAGGATAGAACGCAGCTTCCATATCTTCTACGATACGTTTTTTTACAATGGCAGGCGCTTCTTCAGCCAATACTTTCATTCCTGCAAAGTCCCCAGATTCTGTATATTGTGGTTCATACAAACTAGGAATATAGGTGCCTTCAATCTGCGCTGCTTTTCGTAAAAAGGCCTCTTTGCCGCCAGGGAATCCTTTTTCTTTCTCAGCTTTATATAAATCAATAAATTCGTTAATCCAATCTTCTGATTCACCAATGGATACGACATCAAAGAAATCTGCAATAGGCTCCATATTGTACACACAAGGACCACCACCGATTAATAGAGGGAACGACAAGTCTCTATCCTTTCCATAAAAAGGAATACCTGCCAAATCTAGCATATTAATGATGTTTGTATAGCACATTTCATATTGCAAGGTAAACGCCAATAAATCAAAGTCACGGATCGGTGTTTTCGTTTCCAAAGAAAACAAAGGAATCTCCCGATTGCGCATTTCCGCTTCCATGTCATGCCAAGGAGCAAATACACGCTCTGCCGCCGCATCTGGGCGTTCGTTGACAATGCCATATAGGATTTTGATGCCTAAATGGCTCATACTCACTTCATACACATCTGGAAAGGCGAAAGCCATCGTCACATCCACTTCCGAATGATTCTTGGCAACACTATTCCATTCCCCACCCATATAACGGGCAGGCTTTTCCACATGTTGTAACCATGATGGATCTAATTGAATCATACAACCTCCAAGAGGCACTAGCCTCTTTTTTACTACTTAAAACATGCGCTTTTTCTGGCGCATCACTATATTTAATAATAAACCTATACTCAATAGATTTGTTGTTAACGCACTTACACCGTAACTGATGAAAGGCAATGGAATACCCGTTACGGGCATAATACCAGTGGTCATGCCTACATTGACTAAGACTTCAAATAACAGCATAGAGCCAATGCCTGTGGCAATCAACATACCGAAGGGATCCACCGATCGTTTCGCAATTAAGAAACTACGATACACAACCACCAATAGTAACCCTAAGACCACAAAACAACCGAGAAGACCTAATTCTTCTCCCACCACGGAGAAAATAAAGTCTGTATGGTTTTCCGGTAGAAAGTTCAACTGACTTTGAGTTCCTTCAAAGAGACCCTTACCAAATAGTAAGCCTGAACCGATAGCAATTTTAGACTGGATAATATGATATCCTGCGCCAAAAGGATCTACATTAGGATTCAAAAACACCATAATCCGTTGTTTTTGATATTCTTGCAACACAAACCAGCTCAACGGCAACAGTGCTACCATAGTGCCTACCATAATTTGCACTAACCGCATGCGAATACCGCTGACAAAGAGCATGCCTGCTAATATAGCTACATACACTAAGGATGTCCCCAAATCTGGTTGCTTAAATACTAGCAAGGCAGGGATTCCTAAAAATAAGAATACCGGCAATAGCTCTTTAAAAGTATTTAACTTTCCTACTCGACTTTCTAGCATGTTGGCCAAGCTAATGATCATCATCAACTTCGTAAATTCTGATGGTTGAATCGTAATAGGCCCAATCTGAATCCACCGTTGCGCACCTAGTGCCGATGTACCTACCACCATAACTGCCAAAAGCATAACGATAGTAGCCCCATATATCCACTTTGCATAGGGGCGCAATCGCTCGTAATCTAGCCATTGCAGACCTACAATGGCAACGATATTTAATCCAAAGAATAGCAATTGTTTCGATACTAGCCCTGTAATTTGTAGCCCATCTCGGTTGACATGAGTCGCACTGCCGATAACAACACAACCAATGACAATCAGACTGATAGTGCATAGCACCAAAATCCAATCCCATTCACGTATAATTCTCTGCCACATAGTATACTCCTAGTCTACCTTTTGTTCTTTTCCAGAGTTTGTCTCTTTTTTAGCATCCTCTTTCTTATCATTAGCAGGGACTACGACCGGCTTAGGAATGTGAAAGTATTCTTCCAAAATAGGGCGTACAATAGACCCTGCTGATATAGCACCAAAACCGCCTTGTTCCACCAGCGCTACTACAACGATACGAGGCTTGTCGTACGGCGCATAGGCAACGAACCAACCATGGTCACGGCCAGTAGCATTTTCCGCTGTCCCCGTTTTACCAGCTACAGCTAAGGATAAACCTTTAAAAATTTCCCCTGCCGTACCACCTTCCAAAGTTACGTCTCTAAGACCGTTACGGACAATATCCATAACCGCTTTCGATACTTGTAAGACCCCTAATTTCTTAGGTCCGAAAATCTCTTCTGGCGTTCCATCTGCATTATCAATACGGCTCACTACATACGGTTGATAGCGAATCCCTCCGTTAGCAATTTCGGACATAACCACCGCCATTTGTATGGGGGTCACCAACGTGAAAGACTGTCCAATAGCGGCATCGAAGGTTTCTCCTAAATACCAATCTTGATTAAACACTTTTCGTTTGTATTCGGGACTAGCAATATTACCACTGCCTTCATCATAGAGCTTGATGCCCGTCTTTTCACCGAGGCCAAAAATCTTCGCATATTTATCGATATTATCGATACCTAAGCGATTCCCCATTTCATAGAAATACACATTATCTGACTTCGCCAACGCTTTGTTGAAATCAAGCCAGCCTAACGCCTCTCCCTCTGCATTTCGCTTATCAATTAACCAGTGCTTACCACTGTCATAAATCATTTCATTAGGCGTTACCTTTTTCAATTCTAAGGC
>CAUVRW010000136.1:0-3961 GCA_963554425.1 uncultured Veillonella sp. | reverse complement strand
ATTTGTAATTCCTTACAAACTGTATCAGTTTTTACTTATTTACTATATTCCGCAACGTATTGGGCACCTGCTTTTACATAGTGTTCCATTGTGTTTGCCACATGGTGTAAATCTTGACCAGTCAATGCGTTGATGTCTTGACCGCCCGTTGCACTATTGATAATTTGTGTAATTTCGTAACCACTATATCCTAGCACAGACAAGCGGTTGGATAAACTTTTAATTAAGCTCATTGCTAACCTCCATTTGTGTAGTAATTATTTGAATTCATTTCCAAAATTGGATCCTTCTGTGGTCGGGTTGAACCACCATAGCTCATAAACCATCATAAGGGTGTATACTGTAAGCATCTATTCCTATACCTACCTTATTCTAGCATCAGTCTACTTCGCTATGTTAGGTAGTATTATAACGATTTTTTTCGATATTGTCAAGTAGTTCTATAGAATTAAAAAAAATCGACCCCAAAAGGAGTCGATTTTCCATACTAACTTGTAATCAAAAGCGCTTAGCTAATTAAACTCAGTAGTATTAAGAACGTACAACTATTTTTTATTTTTAGTTGCTAATGTAGCTAACATAGCTTCCTCAGTACGACGTCGTACTGCATCCACTAATGGTTTGACTTCAAGAAACTCAGCATCAGTCAAACGGAAAGTACGTCCTTTACGTTCAAATAAGGATTTTTTGCGACCTGCACCAGCCCGCTTGCCGCCCCAATTATTACCTTTCATGATAATGCCTCCCTCACAATAAGTAAAAATAAAGACGATTCACATTAAATACTAATTATACTGCTCTAAAATTAGTATATACTTTTATTTTCATAATTTCAAGATGAAAAAACATATATAGTGAATTTATTTGATTGAATTATGTCAACAAATCAAAAGTAATACAATAGTTGATCAAAACTACCCTGATATACACGATATATGCATAATAAAAACCAAAATAGAACAGGTGCTCTATTTTGGTTTTTTACTGTTCTTAACGAGGACGACCTTTTTTAGGATTGTATAAATTCATTCCTTTATCAATACCTACTTCTACACAGCCAAGGACTGCTTTTACCATAGCCTTAATCCCTTTTTGCACTGTGTCTTGTTGGTCTTCGGGAAACCGAGATAATACATGGTCTACCACTGTCCATTCTGGCAAAGGCCTACCAATGCCAAAGCGAAAATGTGGAAATCCATCCGTTCCTAAATGACTAATCATAGACTTAATGCCATTATGACCACCTGCACTGCCATTTGGTCGAATCCGTAATTTGCCTACCGGCAAATCCATATCATCATATATGACATATACATCTTCAGGTGTGAGCTTATAATATCGCATCAATGGTCCCACCGATTCACCACTAAGGTTCATAAATGTTTGTGGTTTCACCAATAACACTTTTTCACCCTCTATGGTACAGGAGCAAATTTCCGCTTTATAATCTTCTCTCCAAGGTGTATGACTTATCCCATCGGCTATAGCATCTACTACCATAAAACCGATATTATGACGAGTTCCCTCATAGTCCCTACCTGGATTTCCAAGTCCAACGATTAATTTCATCTTATTTATCGAACAAAGAGCTCACAGACTCTTCTTGAAAAATACGCAAAATCGCTTCTCCTAATAATGGAGCCACGGACAATACTGTAATATTTGGTAAGCGACGTTCTTCAGGAATATCGATTGTATTTGTGACAATCAACTCTTTAATATTGGAGTTTGCAATGCGTTCACAAGCTGGATCTGTCAATACCGCATGTGTTACACAAGCAGTTACAGATTTTGCACCAAATTCTTGTAATGCTTTCGCCCCTTCTACAAGAGATCCCGCTGTATCTACGATATCGTCGATGATGATACAGTTTTTACCTTTTACATCACCGATCAGGTTCATCACTTTTGCTACGCCTGGTTGCGGGCGTTTTTTCTCGATAATAGCAATTGGTGCGCCAATACGGTCCGCTAAATCACGAGCACGTGTTACGCCACCAAGGTCTGGAGAGACAACGATGACATCTTCCATTTTCTTTTCATTGATATAATTTGCAATAATGGAAGCACCCATTAAATGATCTACTGGCACATCAAAGAAACCTTGAATTTGACCTGCATGAAGGTCTACAGTTACAAGGCGAGTAACACCAGCAGTTTGTAATAAATCTGCCATTAATTTTGCTGTAATTGGTTCTCTACCACGAGTTTTTCTATCTTGGCGAGCATACCCATAATATGGTACAACGGCTGTGATATGACGAGCGGACGCACGTTTTAATGCATCTGCCATGATGAACAACTCAACTACATTATCATTCACAGGATAGCTAGTTGGTTGCACGATAAATACGTCTTTACCACGTACACTTTCATCAATCATGACTTGTACTTCCCCATTGTTAAAACGTCCTACAAACGCTTCTCCTAATGGAAGGTCCAAATAATCACAAATTTCTTTGGCTAATGCTGGATTTGCATTACCTGTAAAAACTTTGAGTCGTTTACCATCTTCTAATGCCATGTCATTACTCCTCTAAAACAATTGACTTACAATTTGATGCACAAAGGCTCTATGTATATTGTACTTCATTTTCTCAATTTTGTGTAAACTATTTTATCATTTTTTTTACACATTGTTATTTCTTGAAAGTATCATCTGTTACCCAGTTCTCTTTGACCACTTGGCGAGCCCGTCCGAATGCTAATCCACGGTTTGGCACATTCTTCGTTATAGTGGAACCTGCAGCCACATAACTTTCACTACCAATCGTTACAGGCGCTACTAAATTAGAGTTACAACCCACAAATACGCCATCCTCAATGATAGTTCGATGTTTCTTTTTACCATCATAGTTCACCGTGATAGTTCCGCAACCAATATTAACTTTAGATCCTACATCACTATCACCGATGTAAGATAAGTGAGGAAGTTTGGTACCTACCCCTACCACGCTATTTTTCACTTCTACAAAGTTACCAATTTTCACTTTGTCAGACAACACTGTATCTGGACGCAAATGAACAAATGGACCAATCACCGTATCGTTCTTGATTTCGCAATCATGTGCATAGGAATCATGGATATGGTTATTATCTCCTACTGTTACGTTGGACAAGCGTGTATTTGGCCCCAATATATTATTTGTTCCTACCACCGTATTGCCTTCTAGCGTTGTATTCGGATAAATAATGGTATCTGGTCCAACCACCACTTCTGGAGCAATGTATGTACTATGAGGGTCCACTAGAGTCACGCCAGCTTCCATGAGCGCTAAGTTGGTGCGATTGCGCAAAATTAACTCTGCTTGTGCCAACTGCAAACGGCTGTTTACCCCTAAGGACTCATCACTATCCATAGTCATATATGCACTTACCGTTTTGCCAGCTCGTACAAGGATGCTCACCACGTCTGTAATGTATAGCTCACCTTGTGCATTGTCATCTGACAATTGTTCTAAACAAGGCCATAATTCTTTAGAATCAAAAATGTACATACCTGTATTCACTTCGTGCACTTTTAATTCATCTAGTTTGCCATCTTTTTCTTCTACGATGCGTTCTACAGACTTAGCATCATTACGAATGATACGGCCATACCCATATGGGTTGTCCATGTAGGCTGTTAATACTGTGGCTGCCGCCCCTGTTTCTTTGTGGTGCGCCAACAATTGTTCCAATGTTTCTTGCGTTACCAATGGTGTATCACCGCACAACAACAAGATGAGACCATCATGGTTGCCCAATACAGATTCTGCTTGTTGTACCGCATGACCTGTGCCTTTTTGCTCTAATTGTGTGACGTATTCCGCACGGTCACCTAAGTAGGCTTTCACATCATCGCCACCAAAACCAACGATAACCACATTGCGCTTCGCCCCTATAGATTGAGCCGCTTCTAATACACGTTCCACCATAGCTTTACCCGCTACTTTGTGCAATACCTTTGGAAGTTTAGATT
>CAUVRW010000135.1:0-3992 GCA_963554425.1 uncultured Veillonella sp. | reverse complement strand
CGTCCAATATATATCCACATTTATGAGAATCATTGTCTTTTATGGAAAAATACAGTATACTATAATTATTCTTTAGTTTTTTTATAAGGAGGATATATGAAAAAATGGGTTGCACTAGCAATGACACTGTTTGTTGCTATCGGATTAATTGCTGGCTGTGGTTCTGATGAATCAAGTAAAACTGGCAAGCATTTAAATCTTGGTTTATATTGGTTTGGTGAAACATTGAATCCTACACATGAATGGGATGCGTGGACATTAACACGAATCGGTGCCGGCGAAACGTTGGCGACAGTAAGTTCAGATATGAAATTTGAACCTCAGTTAGCCGATTCCTGGGAAGTGGTGGATCCATTGACTTGGAAATTCCATATTCGCGAAAATGTAAAATTCCATAATGGTTCCATGATGACACCTACGGCGGTAAAAGCATCTATTGAACGTACAATCGCCGAAAGCAAGCGTTCCAAAGAAGCTGTAAAGATAGACTCTATTACAGTGGATGGTCAAAATCTAATTATTAAAACAACAGAACCAAATGTTGATTTACTAGCTAGTTTAACTGAGCCTGCTTTTGTCATCGTAGATGTACAAGGTACAACAGATATGGATAATACGCCAATTTTGACTGGTCCTTACAAAATTGTAAAACATACAAAAAAAGAAGAAATTCAGTTGGCGCAGTTCAAAGAATACTGGGGTGGAACACCTGCTTTAGATTCTTTAACAGTTAAAGATCTAGAAGATAATAATAAACGTGCTATGGCTCTACAGTCTAAAGATGTAGATATGATCCAAAAGGTAGATAGTGCTAATCGAAGTTTATTTGAAAAGGGTGATTATAACATCATTGAGTCCGCAGGGGTTCGCACATATATGCTACAGTTGAATGTCCGTGAAGGCAATGCATTATCAAATCCGACCGTACGAGCAGCTATCGCAAATATGATCGATTATGATGCATTAGCAAAAGTAATCGGTAATGGTGCCGTTACTGGAGGTGCCCCATTCCCTCCAACAGCCAACCTAGGCTTTGACGAACTAAAAAATAAACAACATAAAGATTTAGCTAAAGCAGATGAATTACTAAAACAAGCTGGTTACACAAAACAAGGTGATACCTACATGAAAGATGGCAAACCATTACACTTAGTGCTAGCTCTTTTTGGTAAAGATAGTAGCGTTTACGAAAAACTTCAAGATGATTTAAAACGAGCTGGTGTTGAAGTCGAATTAAAACGTGTACAAGGTCCTGATGAATTATTAACTTTAGCTCCTAATGGTTTTGATATGGGAGAAACAAACTGGGTAACAATGTCCACAAATGATCCATATTGGTTCCTTAGCCTAGCTTTCAAAAGTGGTGCTAAATCCAATCGTGGCGACTATTCGAATCCGAAGGTTGATGAGTTAATTGATAAAATGACAACCACATTTAACGAAGAAGAACGCACAGCGATTGTCAAGGATATTCAAAATGTGTTGCTAGAAGATAATGTTGGTTATTTCTTGTACTATCCAAGCGCCAATGTTGTAACAACAAAACGAGTTAAAAATGTGAAAGTATTCCCTATTGACTATTATGTGATTACAAAAGACACTACTGTAGAATAAGGGTATGCTCTATTCAGTCTCTTTCCTATAAGAACTGTATAAAGATGTAACTATAATAAAATAAAAAGAAACATCAGTGAGATGCATGATATAACTGTTTTCAGATATAGCAAAGTAGCCTCACTTATGTTTCTTTTTTTATAGTTTTACTTTTCTCATCGGCTAGGACATCATAAATACTATTTGCTTTCCTATTTAGTCAACAGTAACATCCTTCGTCATTAAATAATAATCAATTGGGAATGCTTGTGCATTATGAACGCGTTTGCTTGTTACCACAGAGGATACTGGGTAATACAAGAAGTAGGCCGCATTATCTTGAATTAAGATATTTTGGATTTCTTTTGTAATGTTACGACGTTCTTCTGCATCAAAGGTATTTGTCATTTTGTCCAACAATGCATCTACACGAGGGTTGGAGTAGCCACCACGATTAGCTTTCGTACCTGTTGCAAATAAAGCAGATAAGAAACGGAATGGGTCATTACTAGTTAAGGTAGACCAGTTATTTTCACCCATAGTTAAATTATCTGTAGCACCACCTAAGACATCATCAGCGCTTTGTACACGTTTTAACTCTACTTGTACGCCAGCAGCTTTTAAGTCAGATTGGATTTTTTCATAGGATACAGTATCTTTGCCCCATACACCCATTGTTAATTGCAATGGTTTACCATCTTTTGTATATACGTCGCCTTCTTTTGTGTAACCAGCTTGTTTTAACAATTCATCTGCTTTTGCTAAATCTTGATGTTGTTTATTTGGCAAGCTATCAAAGCCTAAGTTAGCTGTTGGAGGGAATGTAGCACCACCAGGAATCGCACCATTACCCAATGCTTTTGCTAATCCTTCATAATCAATCATATAAGAGATTGCAGCACGAACCATAGTGTTTGCTAATGGAGAACCTTCTTTCATATTGATTTGTAGCATATGCGTACGAACACCAGCTACTTCTAACAAGTTGTAGTCTTTATTTTCAAATAAGCTACGGTTAGCACCGTCTACTTTTTGGATAATATCTACCTCTTTAGATTGTAATGCCATAGCACGTTTGCTGTGGTCTTCGATATTTTTAACAGTTAACGTATCTAAACCAGGTGTGCCACCCCAATATTCTTTATGTTGTTCTAGTTGAATTTCTTCTTGCTTCGTATGTTTCACAATTTTATAAGGACCTGTTAAGATTGGGGCATTTTCCATATCTTTTGTGTCCGCTACATCTACGATCACGAAAGCAGGTTCTGTTAAGTCTGCCAATAAATGCGCATTGGGCTCTGTTGTTTTGAAGATTAGGTTTTGACCATCCACAGTGATACTTTCAATTTTGATGGCATCTTTAGATCGTTTGCTGTTAGCAATAGTTCTTTCGATAGATGCTTTCACCATATCTGGAGTCATCACAACGCCATTATGGAATTTTACATTTTCACGAATATGGAATTTCCAAGTCATTGGGTCAACATTTTCCCAAGAGTCTGCCAATTGTGGTTGGAATGTCATATCTTTATCTACTGTCGCCAATGTTTCACCGGCACCAATACGAGTCAATGTCCATGCATCCCATTCATGCGTTGGATCCAAAGTTTCCCCAAACCAGAATAAACCTAAGCCTGCATGCTTGCCACTTTTACTAGTGTCTGAACCGCATCCAGCCAATACGCCTAGGGCAACAACTAAGGTCATTGCTAGCACTAACCAACGTTTCATAGTTCCTCCTTTTACACATGCTTACCATCTTGTAAGGCATCACTAATGTGATAACACAACGGTGATAAAAATCCACCTTTCTATAAACTCTATCTTCTAGTATATAGGGTGAGACCTCTATTTGTAAATATACCAACTATGAAATTAATGCATAACTATTCCTTTTTCATAAATGATAGAGTGTTCATTTATATATATTTACAGGTATTTTTGCGAAAGCAATATATAAACTTTATTCATTCTAATTACGTTAGTATGCATTTATAATGTTATGCAGGACGCAAAAAAGGACGGCGGCAACCGTCCTTTTTTGTTTGACAACATGCTCGAGTTATCAATCCTTAGTACCTAAGCTTATTATATACCAAATATCCTCAAAATACAAAACATCCCTTATTATAGTCCAAAACGAGCCATAATAGTATCTACATGACGTAACAATGGTGTTGGATCAAAGCAAGCATCAATTTCTTCAGGGCTTAAATACTTAGTAATCTCTGGGTCAGATTTTAATCCTGTGGCAAAGTCTTTTCCTTCCAACCAACGAGCCATAGCATGACGTTGTACCCAACGATAGGCTTCATCACGAACAGCCCCTTTATCCACCAAATGTGTTAAAATCGTTTGGCTAAATACAAGACCACCTGTTAAGTTCAAGTTTTTCATCA
>CAUVRW010000134.1:0-4003 GCA_963554425.1 uncultured Veillonella sp. | reverse complement strand
AAGTATCCAATGAAACAACAACGGTTGTATTGGAAGCTGCTGTATTTAATGGAGCATCTATTCGCCGTACCTCTCGTGCATTAGGCTTACGTTCTGAAGCATCTGGTCGCTTTGAACGTGGTGTAAATAGTGAAATGACACCATTAGCATTAGACCGAGCAGCACAATTGTTATTAGACATTACACCAGGTGCTACGGTTGCCAAAGGTGTGATTGATGTCTATGCAGCACCAAAAGAAGTACGTACTGTGTCTTTCACAAGTGCAGCAGTTAATGCATATTTAGGAACTGCTATTGATGAAGCAGAAATGGTGAATATCTTAACAACACTGTCCTTTACAGTAGAACAAGAGGGTGACGTGTTAGTTGCTACAATCCCATCTTGGCGTGATGATGTAACAGGTATGCCAGATATTGCGGAAGAAGTAGCACGTATCCATAATTATGATGAGATTCAACCAACTACACCATTGGCACGCATCCAAACTGGTACTGTATCTCCTATGCATGCTCTGGTGCATGATGTAAAACATAGTTTGGCAGGAGCTGGATTAGATGAAATTATTACTTTCAGTTTCATGCATAAAGATAGTTTACAAGATTTGTTGATTCCAGACACAGATAGCAGACATCAAGCGATTCCTATTTTGAATCCAATTTCAGAGGAATTCCCAGTGATGCGTACTACATTGGTGCCTAGTGTATTGGAAACAGCAAAACGCAATGTAGCACAAAAGAATCTTGATTTGGCATTATTTGAGGTTGCCGCAGTATACGAACCAAAAGCATTACCTCTTACAGAATTGCCTAAAGAACGCATGATGGCAGCAGGTGTTATCCTAGGTAAATGGGACCGTCAAGAATGGAATGTGCCGGCTAGAAATGTAGATTTCTACGATGTAAAAGGTATCATTGAATCTGTACTTGCTAGTTTGGGTATTGATGAGTATGGTATCGCTCGTAGTAAAGAACATTACTTACACCCAGGTGTAAGTGCAAGCATTACTGTAGATGGTGTTGAAATTGTTCGCTTCGGTGAGTTACATCCACAAGTGGCAAGCCACTATGATGTGAATGGAAAAGCCTACTTGTTTGAAATGGATTTAGAAGCTATGTTAGAAGTGAATAGAAAAGGAATTTCTTTTAAAGGTATTTCTAAATTCCCTGGCACAAGCCGTGACTTAGCGATTGTGGCACCAAAAACAGTACAAGCTGGCGAGATTTTGGCTGTTATGCAGGAAGAAGGCGGCCAATATTTAGAAGATGTTCGTATCTTTGACGTATATGAAGGAGAACATATTCAAGAAGGCTATCGTAGCTTAGCTTATACATTATCTTTCCGTTCTCATGAAGGAACATTGGTAGATGCTGATATTGAAGATAGAATCCAAGCTATTTTAGCAACATTAGCTGACAAAGGTTGTACATTACGATAGAACGCAAATCCTACGGGATGTATAGAATCGGTCATCTCTTTCAGGGATGACCGATTTATTATAAGGAGTTATGATGGAATTATTAGCCCCAGCAGGGACAATGGAAAACTTCATGGCAGCCCTTGAAGCAGGGGCTGATGCCATTTATTTAGGCGGTAAGGTCTTTAATGCTCGTTCCCATGCGGGCAACTTTGACTATGAAGAGTTACGAGAAGCATTACGCCTAGCACATATATTACAGGTGGGTATTTATGTAACTGTGAATATTCTAGTAGGTGACCGTGAAAGTAAAGCTTTAGCAGAGCACTTACGTGAGTTAGAACGCATTGGTGTAGATGGTATTATTGTGCAAGACCTTGGCGTTGCAAGAATAGCACGGCAAGTGGCACCCTCCCTAGAGTTACATGGTAGCACACAGATGACTGCCACCAATTTGGAGACTGTACAATTTTTAGAGCGTTTGGGTTTTACTCGAGTGGTTCTTTCTAGAGAATTGAGCTTAGATGAAATCCGCCATATTTGTGCACATGCAAAAGCAGAAATTGAAGTCTTTATTCATGGAGCGCTTTGTATTTCTTATTCTGGACAATGTTTGATGAGTAGTTTTATCGGTGGACGCAGTGGGAATAGGGGTTCTTGTGCACAGCCGTGTCGATTGCCGTATCAACTGGTTACAGTGGATGGTGAGCGGATCACCCATGATAAAGAAACCTATATTATGAGCCCTAAGGATTTGAACTATAGTGCGTATATGAAAGAACTCATAGAAGCTGGTGTGGCCTCTTTTAAAGTAGAAGGTCGTATGAAAAAGGTATCCTATGTACATGAAGTGATTGGCACCTATCGGACCATTATCGATCGTGCCGGACAGGCTACTGCAGAAGATTTTGCTCGTTTGGAAGAGGGATTTAATCGTGGCTTTTCGACTGCCTATTTAGAAAATAATGGTTCCAAGTCCATGATGACCATCAGTGCACCTAACCATTTAGGGAAATACCTTGGAGAAGGGCATGTCAAAGGCCGTACGTTAACAATAGAAACAAAGGAAACTATCGTTGAAGGTGATTTACTGAAGGTCATTGCCCATACAGGTGATGTACACTACATTACAGTTGCCGAAGATATGACATGTCATCATTCGGTATATAAGATTCCACTTAATGAAAGCATGAATTCTGGCAAGGTATACCGTGCCAGTCAAGGGGAATATACGAAACAACGGGGATTAAAAGATTTTACTCGTAAATACAAATCCTATATGTTCTTACATGGCAAAGAAGGTAGTGCTGTTTCTTTGACTATGATGTTAGAGTCTGGTCAAACGGTAACGGTTACTGATGAATATATATTACAAATGGCTAATAATAAACCGACATCGACGGAGAAAATTACGGAACAATTAGGCCGTTTAGGTAATACCTTATTTGACTTAGAGCGTGTAACGGTTCCAGAAGGTCCTTTCATGTGGCCTAGCAGTGTCTTAAATAGTCTTCGTAGAAATGCCGTAGAGGCTATGGAAGAATTGCTAATAGAACAATATGTGGCATCGTGGGAAGCTCGTAAAGCTAACTTGCCAACTGGGATGGAATTATTAGAGGATATGACTCAATCTGTAGGACAGGTGTTAGGATTTACGCAGGTTCATACCCTAGAATCTGATACGAAACAATTAGAAATCCTAGTGGATTCTATAGAAGGCGTTCAGCAGGCAGTCAAGACACCAGTAGACCGCATTGTATTTGGAGATCCATTACATAGAATCCCTGTGGCACAGACGGCCTATGAGGAGATTGTACAGCTTTGCCGAGATGCTAATAAAAGAATTATCTTTAGTACCCCAAGGGTAATTAAGGATAATGAAAGTACAGCCTTTAGGGATATGGTAGCCCATATGGTACAAGCCAATCCAGATGGGATTCGAGTGCATTTCTTAGGCGCTTTGGAAGTGTTACATCAATTGGGATATACAGGTGTAGTGGAAGGTGATACGGGATTGCAAACGTTTAACTCTCACACATTAGGTATACTAAATGATTTAGGATTTAGTACTGTCAATGTATCCTTAGAGGCTACATTACGTCAAATGAATACGATGGCAAATAAAGGTATTATGCCTATTGGTGCTATTGTACAAGGTCGTGTAGAATTGATGATTTCAGAGTATTGTCCAATCAGTAGCTTTGCAGGAGCTGGGTATAAACGGGGTTGTCCATTGGTGTGCACGAAAAAAGACTATGCCTTACAGGATAGAAAAGGCGAGTTATTTCCTATCTATACAGATCCATTCTGTCGCACCCATATTATGAATAGTCGAGAATTAGATATGAAAAGTTATATTGATGACTTACGACGTTCTGGATTGCAGCGCTTAGTGATTGATGGAAGACAGCGAAGTCCTAAATGGATTGCTAAAGAGATGAGTATGTATCACCAATTACTAGAGGGGGCTGTGAAAGCACCAAGTAAGGAAGGAGCTACGCATATTACACGGGGACACTTTTTTAAAGGAATTTTAGGGGAATCATAATGAATAGTGAACAAGTCTTAGACTTTCAACATATACGGCA
>CAUVRW010000133.1:0-4019 GCA_963554425.1 uncultured Veillonella sp. | reverse complement strand
TACACGAATCGCTTTTGCTTTTTCTTGTATCAATTGTTTTTGTTCAAGTGTTAACATACTATACCCTCCCGTGTTATACACAATTCTAAGGTAAATTATTTATCATGCAGCATGCCAATGGCAATGCGAGCATTCTCTAATGCATTTCTTCGCAGCTCATGGATGTTTTCTAGCACAGTTTCCGTGAAAGTTTTTCGTTCTAACACTTCTACTGTACGTGCCACAATAGGTTCTACTGTCAATGTATGTAAATCACCTACCGGATCTTCACCAATCATATGAAGAAAGTTTAAAATTTTAGGGTCATAGGAGATCCCTAAGCAAGGAGTTTCCATTAACGCACTAAATACTAATGCATGGAGTCGTACACCTATCATGACATCCACGGAACCACTAAGCGCCAATAACTCAGTAGTGCTATACGAATCAGCTAGGACCGTGGACTTTGATTTCATCTGTTTAGCTATGGTTTCTGCTTCCATCGTATCTTCCCTATGTTGCATAGGAATGAATACGATATGGGCCTCTGTTTCTCGATGAATCTGATCTAAGGCCTCTGCCAATATAGTTTGATACTCTGTGCAATCTTTCCAAGCACGTACAGATACTCCCACAATCGGTCGGTCAAAATCAACTCCATAGGACTCCAATATATCACGGCCCACCGCAGTATCCACTGGATGCATCCCTAGTACCGCATCAGCAGTCACTGTGATGGGTACATTATGGATACCCAGTGAAAGCAATTCCTCTTTTGAAGCGTGATCTCGTACGGTAATCATAGATACTTGATTCAATACACGTCCCACCGTGGCCCGAGCCAAAGATTTACGCAAAGGTCCAATGCCTTGGGCATAAATCATCACTCGTTTTCCCAAGGTATTCGCTAAAGCGATAATACTCAAGTAGTAATACAAACTGCGCGCGCTTGTTACATCTTGCAACAAACTACCGCCACCACTGATGAGCATATCGCAAGAATGTATCGCTTGGTATATCTTCCACATATCAAATCGACCAATGGCATTCACCTTGTGGGTGCTCGTAGTTTCCGCAGGATTACCCGAAATGACTGTAATTTCAGCTTGTGGTTCTCTCTCCAGTAATGCTTGCAAAATAGAACTCAATAGCGCTTCATCTCCGGCATTACCAAATCCATAATAACCGGAAATGAGTATCTTACACATGGCTTTCACCTCGTCCTTGGAACCAACGAATGCCATAACCGATGAAACGAACCGCCATAATCGCTAGTAAACCGATGACGATACCTAATAGCAATCCATCGTAACCACGAGCAATGGACATATACACTGGCGTACGCAAGTGACAGAATGTTTCTACCATGGAGGCAATACCAATGACCGCCCCTACGGATAAGGCAAAATGCAATACCATTGGAATGCGTCGTCCCACAGCATAGGCAGCCAGCATAAATGCTGGATGACCGATTAAAAATTCTTTTTCACGAGGGCGAGCATACATGGTATTTTCTAAAAATCTACGTAAAGCCAGTTCCCAAGACGGTACTGGTACGCCTGCTGTATGACCACTACGTCCTACAAAGACATAGGCTACCACAGCCAAAGCACCTAGGATTAATAAGCTATATACTTTAATATCTATTTGTACAAATTCTGTAATGAAAGATTTCACATCTTTCACAGAAGAAATAGTTCTGCCTTTCCAAATTGGAAACCGTTGTAAATAGGCGATAGCAGTCAATACTACTGGCGCCACAAAGGTTAATTTCACGCCATGGAATAAAGCAAATTCCATAAAGAACTGTGTGCTACCTAACATGGCAGCAATACTAATACCACCAACGGCAGCAATCAAAGCCGCTACCACAAGATATACTACAGCTTCTATAGTGCTTCTCCACGGGGATAAACCCGTATGGTTACGTTTTGACCAACAATCAAAGATCATCGTCATGGCTAATACTGGTGCCGATATAGCCGCTACCAATGCCCAAGCCGACATAATTTTTGTACCTATGGTCATCACATAGATACCAATAGAAAGGATAGCCCCCACAGCAAATAGGCCTAGTAAATATGGTTTTCGTATACGTATAAACTGACCCAATGTGAGTGTCGCTAAACTAATTACACCTGTCATCGTTAACACTCGTAACAAAGTGTTCGGCGTATACACTGGATACACAGAGGCTTGCCCTGTGGTAAAGCCACGAGCTTGTAATTTATCAGTCACTTGTTTCGCTACAAATAATGTCGTTTCTAAGGCGGTTCTATTATCTACACCTTGTTCATATAATGGGAACAAGTTGTAGCGGATATTTCGTTCAATATCACTAATATAGAACCATTGTACCAATTCGCCTGGTGTAAGTTTACGTACTTCTTCTTTCGATACAGTATACAATCTGCCTACTTTATAGTGATTGGCATTAGCCATTTCTAGGAATCCAGCTTGTGGGAAATATTGTAATTGGTTCACTGCTTCAATACCAACTACAGGGATATGACGTGCTTCTAATTGTTCTAAAGTACGATCCACATGCAATGGATATCCCAAAGCTTCTTTCCCTACAAAGACCATACCCGTTACATTAGGGACACCCTCGATTCGTTGAAATACATGATCTACATCTTCCATGGTAACGCCTTTATAGTTTGTAGGGCGCACAATGACATGGAATCCGAGGTTCGCCACTTCTTGAGCTTGTAACTTGGAAATTCCCAAATTCATATCTTTCATCGAATCACTTGGTAAGGCTAATCCTAACATAGGGCCCAACGATGTTTGTAACGCTGTGACCTTATCCTTACCTAGGCGGCGTACTAAATCTTCTTGTACCTCTTGAAAGTAAGCTTCTTTACCAGGAATCACGCCCACATAGGTCATACCTGGCTGTGTACCTTCCACTTGTAACTGCTGTAAGTCATGGGAGCTATACATATGAATATGACCTGCATCTTTTTCTTTTTGCAGTGTTCTATCATAAATCGCTAAGGCTGTAATGCCAGATTCTTTAGCCGCTGCTACAGCCTCCGGTAAGGAACGTTTTTCATAGGCATTAGCACGAAGGAGTCCATCATAATCAATGATATTTTCAATCTGCTCCTGCTGCGCCTCAATATGATGACGTTCTTTCACCAATAGGAGTCCGCTCACAATGCCTACACCTAGAAAGGCCAATAAAATCCATGTGTAAATAGATATTGTCTTTAATTTCATAAGCCCTCCTATTGTGCAACAGGATGCACGAATACGTGAATTTCTTCACGCCCTGTTTCTACACGATCCAATTGAACTGGAATCGGGAACTTTCCAAAATCATAAAGAGGAATTGCTTTCACCGCACCACTAGATAAGCGGTTTAAACTAGCTCCACCAATGGACAATTTTTCAGTGGCAAATTGTAATGTATTCCCTTCAATTTCCAAATGCCCTTGGATCATTACCTTACCAGAGAGGAATCCCCCTACGTCGATACGACCACTCATGACAACACCACGGTCAGAAATCTCCACAGTTTCAATGGATAACCCTTTTGCACTGGAACTGGATAAATGTTGTTCAATATATCGTTTCAAATCATCTTGATGGATAACCCCTTCAATGTGACCTTGTCCGAAACTCGTAAAACGTAATTGTTGGTCAAAAAATAATTCTTTAGGCTCAATTTGAATTTGACGCAAATCAAACGTCAAACGTTGTACTTTCAACTTACCTAAAGTAACGCCTTCTAAGTTACCACGAAAGGAGTCAATCTCACCTAAGGCCAATTTAAATCCTGGAGAGGATTCAATACGCATAGATTGCTCATCAGGATGTAATGCTCCTTCTAATCTTGATTCCACTTCATGACTCACAAGGGTAGGCAATAAAAAGGATGAGCCTCCTATAACGATACCACCTAGTATCAAGACGAATAGTATTGTTTTTAAAAAGAAATTTCTCACTGCCACTCCATTATATTGTTAAATTTGCTTCTTTCTTCAAGAAACCTTCCATAAATTGATCTAAATTACCATCCATGACAGCTTGTA
>CAUVRW010000132.1:0-4056 GCA_963554425.1 uncultured Veillonella sp. | reverse complement strand
TCCATATCTAAATGTTCTTCTACAATCTTAGCTAATCGATTATAGGCAGCTTCTTTATGTTCAAAGTAACGGAATACAATATCTAATGGCTCTAATCCTTTTTTTGTACGCAATGCATTCAGAATAGAGCGACGTAATCCATCATTATCTAAAATACCATGAATATATGTGCCCATCACTTGACCATTACTAGTGACAAAACCATCAATTACATCTACCTTAGCATCACTACGTTTTTGAATATGGAAACACCGCTCTCCTGGTCCTACTGGCTGAGTATCTCCCATATGGATTTCATAGCCTACAAGATTTTCACCACTATACTGAGTACCTAAGAAAGATAAATTCTTTACATCAAAACAAACTTGATGTGTTAATTTTTCTGTTTTCATAGTAGTTGCTGTTGGAAGCAAACCTAAGCCTTTTAATTCAGGAATATCCCCTTCGATCCCTTCCGGATCATAAAGCATTTCCCCTAACATTTGGTTGCCACCACAAATGCCTAGCACTGGCACGCCAGCTTCTGCTAAGGCATGAATATCCTTGTCATAACCATGTTCTTGTAAGTACGTTAAGTCAGCTAACGTATTTTTTGATCCCGGCAAGATAACCATATCAGGTTGCCCGATAGGTTCCCCTTGTTTTACAAAACGTACAGACACATCTGGTTCATAGGCAAGAGCATCAAAGTCTGTAAAATTAGAGATTTTAGGAGTTTGCATAACGGCAATGGTAATCTCTTTTGATACACCTCTATATTTACTTTCTAAAGCCACAGAGTCTTCTTCGTCAATATCAAGATTTTCAATAGCCGGCACTACACCTACCACTTTTTTACCTGTTTTTTCTTCAATAAAATCCAAAGCAGGTTGTAATAATGTGACATCACCTCTGAATTTATTGATGATAATGCCTTTTACTAAATCTCTTTCATCTGGTTCTAATAATTCTAAGGTTCCCACCACAGAGGCAATGGCTCCGCCACGATCAATATCTGCAATCAGCATAACAGGAGCCTTTGCCAATTTAGCAACCCGCATGTTAACAATATCATTAGCTTTTAAATTGACTTCCGCAGGGCTACCAGCACCTTCAATGACAATCATATCGAAATGATCATCAAGATATTGTAAACTTTCTTTTACTTTATCTAAAGCTGTTAAGGAATATTTTGTATGGTATTCTCTAGCACTATACACGCCGACTGGTTTACCCATTAACACGACTTGAGAAGATTGATTTCCTGTAGGTTTTAATAGGACAGGATTCATTTGTACAATAGGCTCTAAACCTGCTGCTTCCGCTTGCGCTACTTGGGCACGACCAATTTCATCCCCTGCTTTTGTAACATAGGAATTTAATGCCATATTCTGTGCTTTAAAAGGTACTGTTTTATACCCCTTATTGTGTAAAATACGACACATTGCTGTAGCTAAAATACTTTTACCTACATTAGAACTGGTACCTTGAAACATAATCTTTTTAGCCATGGTGATTTACCTCCAATGCTTTTATATCTATTGTTATACCACTAATTGTCATATACGCTTCATCAGCCTCTGCTGCTACCATACGATTAACACGGCCCATAATATCTCTAAAAATACGAGCTAATTTATTCTCTGGTACGATACCTAAGCCAATTTCATTGGTAACAAAAATAACTGTTTTTTCATCGTCTCCCCTATAATATCGAATGGCATTGAGTACAGCCTGTACTTCTAAAAGTATTAGTCTTTCACGATTATTTATATCTTCCTGAGATGTAAATTCTCCATCTTGTAATACTAGATTAGTAGTCCACATCGTTAAGCAATCTACTAATACCACAGAGCATTCATCTAAAACTTTTTGAATCTCAGCACTCATAGCATAGGGAATTTCATAATTGTTCCAAATCTGTTTACGCCGTTCTTGATGCAAATGAATTCGATGTTTCATTTCTTCATCATAGGCTTGACCTGTAGCAATATATCCTTTTTGTCCTTCTTTTGATAATGCCAGTGTTTCCGCAAATTCACTTTTTCCACTACGGGCACCACCTGTACAAAATATGATACGATTTTTCATAGTATACCTATACAAAGTTGCCCTTTATCAGTTATCATATGTACTATACGTTCATTAATAAAGGAGACAACTATGGAATTATTAAACTTAGACATTCAATTAATGGCCACTCTATGGGAAAATACATACCGTGCAGCCATCAAAGATCAAAATGGAAATTATGTAGCTTCTGTACGCATCATCGTAAATGTTCCACTTTCACCAGATCGTTTACCACCGAATGCCCCAAAAGCAGATCCACAATTATTTGTATTGGTAGAAGATGCTGTGATGGAATCAGAAGACATCATTCAGTTTGAAACCTTATTATCCGTACACATCCGAGAGAAGTTTAAAAATGAGATCGACCAGATCTATTTCTTCTATCCAAGCCCAGAAGATGTATTAAACAAAACTGTAGATGTACAAGAAGTACAACATTAATTACAGTAACTACATACATAGTATTATAGCACATCCAAAAAGATTTGATAGAAATAATCTAAGAGATACTAAAAGGAGGTACCCCACATGGAGTACCTCTTTTTATATGGTAAACTATTTCACTTCATCTTCTACGCGAGCTAAGATAAATAGCAAGTCGGATAAACGATTTAAATAACGAAGATTCGACATATGAATCTCTTCTGTTTCTCCTAATTTCCATAGATCACGTTCTGCACGGCGAACGATGGTCCGACCTAAATGTAAGAAACTAGATGTTTTACTATCGCCAGGTAAAATAAATTTAGATAGTGGCTCTAATTGTTCATCAAATTTGTCGATGATCTGCTCTAAATTAGTCACATGCTCATCTGTAATAGTAGCTTCTTGCCCTAAGCTAGAGATATCAGCCATAATCATCCATAGTTCTTTTTCAAGTTGCAATAATGTGTCTTGCACTACCTTTTTATCAGAGTACGCACGAGCTACTCCAAGAAAGGCTTGCGCCTCGTCAATGGTTCCGTACGTACAAACACGTTGAGATGCTTTACTTACACGTTCACCAGTGTATAAACCAGTAGAACCTGCATCGCCTGTTTTCGTGTACACTTTTGCCATAGTATACCTCCTTACCAATTAGAAATCTTACGATCTCTGTAACATAAGATGTGCATTGCTCCCTTTATATACGACTCGCTATGTCACGCAAACGTTGAATACGGCTTTCTGTAGATGGATGCGTGCTAAATAATTGAGTCATAGTGGAAGAAATTCCACTTAAAGGATTAATGATAAACATGTGTGCTGTAGATGATACACGACTTTCACTTTGACCTGGTAGCACACCAAATTTAGCATAATGCTCAATTTTAGCTAATGCAGATGCTAAAGATAAAGGCTTACGACTCATCATCGCCCCTTCTTCATCTGCCAAATATTCACGAGATCGTGAAATTGCCATTTGAATTAAGCTAGCTGCTAATGGAGCTAAAATGATAGTACCGATTAAGGCTAAAGGATTAGAATTTTCCTCCTCATCACGGCCACCAAAAATAGCTGCCCATTGTAACATATTCGCCACCATCGCAATAAATCCTGCCATACTTGCTGCAATAGTGCTAATTAGTGTATCTCTATGTTTCACGTGAGAGAGTTCATGAGCCAGAACGCCTTCAATTTCATCATCGGTTAAGAGATTCATAATACCCGTTGTCACAGCCACTGCTGCATGCTCAGGGTCACGACCTGTAGCAAATGCATTGGGTACTTCTGATTCAATTATATACACCTTTGGCATCGGTAACCTAGCATTATGAACTAATTTTTTTACAATTTGAAAGATATTAGGATTATTTTGCTCTGTAATTTCTTTTGCATCATACGCACGTAGTACCATAGATGCACTATTCCAATAAGTATAGAAGTTGATACCTAAGGAAATAATAAACATCAGTATCATTCCAGAGTGACCTCCAACCATTTGACCGATCACCATCAATAATCCTGATAATAATGCCAACAAGGCTGCTGTTTTTATATTATTCATGTATTCCTCCTACTTAG